>CAXTTD010000158.1:0-7240 GCA_964246945.1 uncultured Solirubrobacteraceae bacterium
GCTCATGGGCTGGTGCTCGCGCACCGCGGTGCTGGGCGCGCATGATCCCGAGGTCGTCACCGGCGGCATCTTCCGCGGCTTCGCGCTCGCGGCGGGCCGAGCGGTCGGGGCGTGGCGATTCGGGGCGCGCGGGATCGCGCTCGCACCGTTCGCGGGTGTCGAGATCGACGCGACGACGGGCGCCCGGATCGCCCGGGAAGCCGACGCGGTCGAGCGCTACCTCGGGCGGTGAGCCCGCGGCGGGGACCTGTGACTCAAGACCCGGAGGTGGAGGGTTCCCGCCGGGCCCACTCGCGATCACAGGTGAGCGCCCCCACTCACACGACGTGACCGCGAATGGACCCGGCGGAAGGAGTCCGTTCCGTGGAACCCACAAGGCGGGATGGTGGGCGATGCTCGCTTGCCCAACCCGGTGCAAAGGTACCAATCGCTCATCGTGTTGCCAACTAAAACCAGACCTTTTTCTAGTCAGTCCGTGGCCGCTGCGCCGACTTCACAGAAGTGGCCTTCGGCACCCGGATTGGCGGCGCAGGCCGCGAGCGAGTCGGACGGGCCGCATGGGTCGCCGCGCTGGCGCTGCTTCTGGCGGCCCTGTTCGCGTCCACCGCGGCCGCCCGGACACGACACGTCACCCCCACACGGCACCGAGGGACCCACCATCGCACGGTCCATAAGGCTCACCGGCGCGCGAAGCCCCGGCGCCGTCACCGACACGGCCGCCATCATGTCGGCGGCAGGTCGGCGGGAACCCCCACCGTGACGGATCCCGACCCCGGCACGCCGACGCCACCGTCGGGCTCGCCCGCGGCGGGCGCGTCCCCCACCCCCGGCCAGCGGGTGATCCCGATCGGCACCGCGGTCAACTACGACGACCTGTTCGGATCCGACCCACAGTACGCCCAGACGCTCGATGACAACTTCACCGCGATCACCCCGGAGTGGGACATGAAGTGGGACCACACCGAGCCGCGGCCGGGGGACTTCACGTTCGGCCCGGCCGACGCGGTCGTCAACTACGCGCTCGCCCACGGGATGACCGTGCACGGTCACTGCCTGGTGTGGAGCAGCGAGCTCCCGTCATGGGTGACCGACGGCACCTGGACCAAGGCGTCGCTCGAGGCGGTGCTGAAACAGCACATCGAGACCGAGGTGAGACACTTCGCCGGCCGCGTGAACCAGTGGGACGTCGTCAACGAGCCGTTCAACAACGAAGGCAGATATACGAACAACATCTTCTTGCGGGTGATCGGACCCGACTACATCCCGCTCGCGTTCCAGTGGGCTCACGAGGCCGATCCGACCGCGACCCTGTTCCTCAACGACTTCAACATCGACTGGCCCGGCCCCAAGGAGCAGGCGACCCTCGCCCTCGCCAAGCGGTTGCTCGCCGACGGCGTCCCCCTCGGCGGCATCGGGATGGAGGAACACCTCTCGCTCAGCTGGTCCCCGTCCGCCTCGCAGCTCGCGCAGGCGATGTCGGACTTCGCCTCGCTCGGTCTGGACATCGAGATCACCGAGGCCGACGTCGACACGACCGGCTACACCGGGACCGAGGCTCAGGCGCAGACGGCCCAGGCCGGGGTGTTCGCTGAGCTCGCCGCCGCGTGTCGAGCTCAGCCGGCATGCTCCGGCTTCACCGTATGGGGAGTCTCGGACGCCGTCTCGTGGCTCGGGGTCGCCGCCGCCGGCCTGCCCTTCAACGCGGACTACGAGCCGACGTCCTCCTGGCAGGCGATCCTCGGCGGTTTGGCGAACCCGTCCAGCACCTGAGCGCCCTGCTACAGGTTTCTCGGCCGCGCGTCGAAGAAGACGAGTACGGTTCGCGTCGAGGCGAATCGCGAGCTTTCGACGAAGGAGAGTTAATGCGCGATCTGGAGACGGTGGAGCACCTGTTCGGCGG
Organism: uncultured Solirubrobacteraceae bacterium; assembly: GCA_964246945.1. Taxonomy (GTDB): domain Bacteria; phylum Actinomycetota; class Thermoleophilia; order Solirubrobacterales; family Solirubrobacteraceae; genus Palsa-465. Next base: position 1,901 of record CAXTTD010000158.1, read on the forward strand.
CGTCTGGGAGGACGGCCGGCCCAAGGGGTGGCCGACGTTGCAGCTCCGCGTGCGCGGACAGGCCTTCGATGTCTACTGCGAGGATCCGACGGACGTGACGCTCGACGGCTACGGGATCCCGGTGCTGAGCGGTCGTACCGCCAGCCGCGAGGAACTGCGTCGCGGCTGGATGGCGAGCGGCGCCCCCGTGCTCGCCTGAGCACCCGGGGGGCCCCGCCGGACTCGACCGCCGCGGGCGGGCGCGCTCGCGGCCCCTCGGTGCCGGCTACCGCTCGCCGGCGCCGATCGTCTCCCGCTCTGCCGTCTCGTCCTCCGCCTGCTCGCGCACCAGGTCGTGGTTGGCGTCGACCTTGGGGGTGCGCTCCCAGCGCAGACCCTGGTCGCGGATGTACATCCAGAACCCGATCGCGAGGGGGATCGCCCACCAGATCCAGTAGACGAGCACGAACACCGGATTGACGCGCAGCATGAACAGCACCCGATCGCGCCGTCTCGGGAAGATCAGCCGCGTCTGGCGCAGTGCTGCCCGCTGGCCGAGGAACACGATGACGATCGACATCGTGATCGTCACCCCGCAGAGGATCTCGAGCCACGGTGCGAACACCGACCGGTGCACCGTGAACGCCTCCACGAGCGCCCACACGCCGATCGCGATGCCAAACGGGTTGAGCAGCAGCGAGCCGCATGGGACCAGGTTCAAGCGCGCCCGGATCCGCTGCCGGAGGGTCATCCCCATCAGCGTGAGCGGCGCGCCGAGCGACTGGAAGAAGCCGGCGATCCAGCGCTTGCGCTGAGTGATGCCGGCCCGGAACGTGTCCGGCACCTCCTCGATCAGGGCGCTGCGGACGATCCCGAGCCGGCGGCCGTGGGTCCACAACCGCATCCCCACTTCGGGATCCTCGATGGTGAGCCACGGATTGAAGCCGCCGAGCTCGAGCAGATCCGACACCCTGAAGAACAGCCCCTTGCCGAGCACGTAGAACGGATGGCGACCGCCGGCGCTCATGTGCTGATACAGCGAGCCGTCCCACTGCATGTGATCCATCGCGAACATCGACGCCGCCCACGAGCGCATCGCGTTGCCCGAGACGTTCGTGTTCTGCAGCACGTCGTAGTGGCGGATGCCGGCCGCGGCGGTCTGGAAGTAGTCCGCGGGCACGACGCTGTCGGCGTCGATGTAGGAGAGCAGCGCGTCGGGGTGGCGAGCCGCCATGGTGTAGAGCGCGTAGACGAGCTGGCGGGTCTTCTTCGGCGGCAGCGCGCGCTCGTGCTCGCGCTTGCCGACGTGCCACCAGTAGGAGTGCGCGTTGCCGTCCCAGGCGATCCACACCGGCCCCCAGCGCGCGTCACTCGTCGGCGGGACCGGCAGGATCTCGAGAAACGGGAACTCCCGCGCGACCCGCTCAAGCGATGCGATCGTTTCGACGTCGTTCGCGTTGGGGATCGCGACCACGCGGCGCGTCCCGCCGGGGTACTCGGCGCGGGCGAAGCCGAGCATCGAGGTTCGCATCGTCGCCTCGAGCTCGTCGAGCACCGGATAGAAGACGATCACCTCCGGCCCACCCGCCTGCGGCTCGCTCACCGGTTCGACGAGGTCGACCGGACGCGTGTAGAGCCAGCCGGTGACCGACAGGCACAGCAGATACGCGATCTGGACGATCGCGAACACGACGATCAGTATCGAGTCCATGGTCAGCGAGCGAGGCCGCGGCTGGTGAGCTCACGACGGGCGCGGTCGACCTGATCATCCGCCGTCTGCTCGGAGACCCAGCCGATGAGCTCCCGCACTCCGTCGACGAACGCGACCTCGGGAGTGAAGCCGAGCAGCTCGCGCGCCAGCGTCATGTCCGCGTAGCAGTGACGGATGTCCCCGGCGCGGGAGGTCGAGGTGATCTCCGGCTCGATCTCGACCCCGAGGTCGTGGGCGAGTGCGAGCGCGACATCGTTCACCGTGAGCGGATCGCCGACTCCCACGTTGATCGCATGGCCGGCGGCCTGCGGCGCGTGCAGCGAGGCGCCTACGGCGCGGGCGACGTCGGTGACGTGGATGAAGTCGCGCTGCTGGGCGCCGTCCTCGAAGGCCAGCGGCGCTCGACCGTTGAGCAGCCGGCTCGAGAAGATCGCGGCGACGCCCGTGTACGGATTCGACAGCGCCTGACGCGGGCCGTAGCTGTTGAAGAAGCGCAGCGCCACCGCGTCGAAGTCGTAGGCGGCGGCCACCGACAGGCACAGCAGCTCCTGGTCCATCTTCGAGATCGCGTACACCGAGGTCGGACGCAGCGGCTTCCCCTCGGCGGGCGGGATCGGTTCGACGGGCCGCCCGCACGCCGGGCACATCGGATCCCAGCGGGGGGCAGCGAGCTGCTCGGTGCCGCGCAGGCCGGGATGCACCTCGCCGTGCTCGGAGCAGCGGTAGGCGCCCTCGCCATACACCGACATCGAGGAGGCCACGACGACCCGGCGCACATCGAGCCGGTCGTTGACGAGGATGTCGAGCAGCGTCGCCGTCCCCATCGTGTTCGCCTCCACGTAGCGGGCGATCTCGTACATCGACTGGCCGACGCCGACCTCGGCGGCGAGATGAACCACCGAGTCGACGCGACCGAGCGCTGACGCGAGCGCGTCTCGATCGGCCACGTCCGCGTGAATGAACTCCGCCGCCTCGGGGACGAAGACCGGTCCGGCGCCGCGGTGGACCTGCTCGACGAGCGCGTCGTAGACGACGACCTCATGGCCCGCGTCGAGCAGCAGCTCGACCACATGCGAGCCGATGAAGCCCGCGCCACCCGTCACCAGTACTTTTTCTGCCATCTGGAAGCCCCTTATGTCGCGATGTCGCCCATCCGGGGCGATTCGTGGTCGCTGAAATCCTGCCTCAAATTAGCCATTGCTTCGTAAACCGCAACAAAGGATTAGTTCATTTGCAGTCCGAGCTCAGACCATTCAGCGGAATCCGCGAAGGCGGAGGTCTCCCGGCGATGAGGCGCTGGCTAGCGCGCGGCTGCGGTGGTGAGCGTCACCGACCCGCCGGCGCGGTCGGTCTGATCGCGCAGGTGCTCGGCGAGTCGCAGGGTGAGGGCGAGCATCGTCAACGATGGATTCGCGTGGCCGCCGGTGGTGAACACCGAGCTGCCGGTGACGTAGAGGTTCTCGACGCTGTGGACCCTGCAGTTGGCGTCCACCACCCCGTCGTCGGGTGAGCTCGCCATCCGGGTGGTGCCCATGTGATGGGGACCGCCGACGAATTGCTGCTGCCAGTCCGAGCGCACGAAGTGACCGAACCCCGACGCGCGCAGGGACCGGTCGAAGGTGTCAGTCCAGGCGTCGACCGCCGCGAGGTCGCTGTCGGCGATCCGCCAGTCGAGCCGCGGGCGCGGTACGCCCAGCCGGTCGCGGGTGGTGTCGAGCGTGACCCGGCTCGCCGGGTTCGGGGTCTGCTCGCAGCGCGCGTACACCGAGATGAGCGTGCGCAGGTCGCTGCTTGCGGAGTCGTCGACACCGCGCGCGGCGCGCAGCTCGCGGCCGGTTCGCCACGCCGTGGCGACCGTCTTGCGCAGTCGCAGGCCCGCGGCCGGGAAGTTCCGCTGCAGCCGCCGGTAGGCGACCGCCACCGGCGTCATGATCTCCTGGGGCAGGTCGAGCAGCGCCGAGGGACCCGCCACGTGGGGCATCGTGTCGAGGGTGAAGAAGCACGTGGGCAGCTGCTGCGCGCGCGCTGCCGTCGCCGTGGGGGCGAGGATCCCGTGGACCCACGCCTCGCGGCCGAGCTCGGTGCGCTTGAAGAAACCCGGCAGGGTGTTGCCCACGGCGGGCACGATGTGGCCGGGGCTCACGTGCGGGTGCTCCATGAAGCAGCGCCCGACGAGATCGGATTCGTTGCCGAGGCCCGCGGGCCGGTCACGACGGGAGGCAAGCAGCAGCCGCGGGTTCTCGATCCCTCCGGCAGCCAGCACGAAGGTGTCCGCGTGGACCGCGAAGCGGTTGCCCGAGACGGTCGCGATCTCGACGCGGTCCAGGCGATCGGTTCCGGGCGTGAGCACGAGCTCGGTGACGTTCGCGTTGAGCAGGACGGTGAGATCGGTGGCCGCGGTGAACGCGGCGCGGGCCCGCTCGCCGAAGTCGATCTCGGCACTGTGCTGCATGATTACCGGCTCGAGCTCGGGACCGCCCAGATCGGGGACCGGCGGTAGGCGATCCGCCCAGTCCGCGAGCGCGAAGCTCGGTTCGAGCTCGACCACCCGGGCCGCTTCGGCGATGTGCGGGACAAGCTCCTCGTAGGTGATCGGCCAGCCGCTGCGCGGGATCCAGTCCCGGGCCTCGAAATCCGAGGGCTCGATCGGCCGGCACCAGCCGCCCCAACGAATCGAAGCGCCGCCGAACACGCGGAAGCGGCAGCGATCCAGACCGAAGTATTCGCGTCCGGCGTTGGCACCGCGGTTCAGCTTCTGGTGGCGGAGCTCCGGGTCAAAGCCGCCGCCCTCGATCAGGCATACCTGGCGGCCCTCACCGCGCAGCCGCTCGGCGAGCGTGATGCCGGCCATGCCGCCACCGACGATTGCCGCGTCGAATTCGAGCGTGGCGTCACGATCTACCCCCTGTCCATCCCTGAACATACTCTGACTTTATAAGAACTCCGCCACCTGCGGCAAGGGCGCACGTGGATACTCCGCCGGAAATCAGTGCTCAGCGACCGGCCCCGGCACCGCGGTCGGCCCGTCCACGGTGATCCCGGCGACCCCCGCGCGGACCTCGCCGGCGCGCAACAGCCGCTCGCGGAGCTCCGATTCGAGCTCCGGCGAGGGATCGAAGCCCTCGACCTCCGGCAGGGAGGACAGCGCGTCGAGGCCGAACAACTTGAGGAACAGCTCGGTGGTCCGGTACATCACCGCCCCGAACTGGGAGCGGCCGGCCTCCTCGATCATCCCGCGCTCGAGCAGGGTGGTGGCCGCCGACTCGGCGCTCACCCCGCGGATGCGGGCGATCTCCGGCCGCGACACGGGCTGCAGGTAGGCGACGATCGCGAGCGTCTCGGCCTGGGCGGGGGTGAGCGGCGGGGTACGCGGGCGGCCGAGCAGCCGCCGCGCGGCGGGCTCGGCGTCGGGATGACTGGAGAGCGTGAAACCGCCGGAGAGCTCGCGTAACACGAGGCCGTGACCGTCGGTCTCGTAGTGGACGCGCAGCGCCTCGAGCGCCGCGCTCACCTCCTCGGGCGCGGATTCGGTGGCGTCCGCGAGCGCGGTGCTCGCAACGGGATCGGCACTCAGGAAGAGCAGCGACTCGAGCGTGCGCGCGAGCTCGTCCAACATCGGCTGAGCGGCGGTCTCATTCACGCGCTCAACC
>CAXTTD010000159.1:0-7231 GCA_964246945.1 uncultured Solirubrobacteraceae bacterium
GCTTCCTCTCGTCGAGCCAGGCGACGATCTTCTCGACCGTCTCGTCGGTGTCCTCATCCTCGATGATCTGCCCGGCGGATTTCGCCGGCGGATCGTGGAACTCACCGCACTGCACGCGCGAGCCCTCGGCGCCCACGAGCGAGCCGTCGATGCCGACGTCGCCGGCGCCCACCGTCTCCAGCGGCTTCTTCTTGGCGCCCATGATCGCCTTCAGGGACGGGTAACGCGGCTCGTTGATGGCGTCGCCGACCGAGATCACGGCCGGCAGGGCGATCTCGACGGTGTCGTAGCCGTACTCCGCCTGGCGCTCGCAGGTGAGCGCAGAGCCCCCGATGTCCAGCTTGATCACCTGGGTGAGCGAGGGCATCTTCAGGTGGTCGGCGACCACCGCGCCGATCGTGTAGCACTCGCCATCGTCGGACTGCTGGCCGAGCAACACGAGATCGGGGGACTCCTTCTCCAGGGCCTTGGAGAGCGCATAGCCGGTCGCCGCCACGTCGGAGCCGGCGAGGGCGTCATCGGAGAGGTGAATCGAGCGGTCAGCGCCGAGCGAAACTGCCTTCTGCAGCGCACGGGTAGCGCTCGCCGGGCCCATCGTCACCGCGACGATCTCCTCCACCTCGGCCTCGCCGCCCTCGCGGATCTGCATCGCGGCCTCGATGGCATGGGTGTCATAGGGGTTGAGGTTCTTCTCCCCGGAACGATCGATGCGCCCCGTGGAGGCGTCGATGCGCTTCTCGACCTGGGCGTCTGGAACCTCTTTGACGAGGACGCAAATCTTCAAGGTGCCTCCTATCGGTCTCTCCGCACGCGGCGCGCGCCTCGCGGTCGCCTGCAGCTCACAGCGTGTCCAGTCCGCGATGATATCCGCTTGACTGACGAGTCAATCGGCGCCCTGTGGGTCTCGCCGGCCACGCCGGGGCGCCCGTCGGGCACTACGCGCGGACGGCGCCGCGGATGAACTCGATCGCCGCCTCCGCGGATGCGCCGGGGGTGAACACCTCGGCGACCCCGAGGCCCTTCAGCTCCTGCACGTCCTCGGGCGGGATCGTGCCGCCGACGGTGATCACGACGTCGTCGGCCCCCGCCTCGCGCATCAACTCCATGATCCGCGGCACGAGCGTCATGTGCGCGCCGGAGAGGATCGAGAGCCCGACGGCGTCCGCGTCCTCCTGAATGACCGTCTCCACGATCTGCTCCGGGGTCTGATGCAGGCCGGTGTAGATGACCTCCATCCCGGCGTCGCGCAGCGCCCGGGCGATGATCTTCGCTCCCCGGTCGTGTCCGTCGAGCCCGGGCTTGGCGACGACGACCCGGATCTTTCGCGAGGAGGATGAGGTGGTCATCGCAGGGCGCTCGAGTCTACTGGCGGGATACTCCCGCAGCCTGCTCGCTCTCCGGTGCCCGCCGCGCTCCGCGCTGAGCCTCACCCGGGGGCGGCCCCGCCGTCAGCTCTCAGGGCCGGACGCTGTGGGCCTCGGTGCGAAGCGCCCCGTTCGTGCGAACGCTCACTATCGCCTCGCCGCTTGGCGCCTGGCGGGTCTCCCGCGCGCCGTGGCGCTGGCCCCCCCCACCCCCGCCGCCGGCCCACCCGGCCCGCGGCCGCCCCGACGCCCCCCCCCGCGGCGGCGGCCCCGAACCCGCCGAGCAGTGACAGCCGCTGGCCCAGGCGATCCAGGCGCACGACCTCCCACTCGCGGGTTCGCGCAATCGTCCGCAGCGGGCCGTCGGGGTTGACGACGACGGGATGGCCCACGCATTCGAGCATCGGCAGGTCGGACTCCGAGTCGGAGTACGCGTAGCACGCAGCGAGGTCGTAGTCCTCGCGGGCGGCGAGCTCGGCGATCGCCTGCGCCTTGCCCGCCCGGTACATGAACAGGCCCGCCGGGCGGCCGCTGTAGACGCCGTCGTGGACCTCGGAGAACTCGGAGCCGATCGCCCCGTCGAAGGCAAGCACCCGGGCGAGGATCTCGGCGAGCTCGTGAGGGGCCGCGGTGACGATGTACGCCGGTCGACCGGTGTCCTGGTGCCCGTGGGCGATCTCGAGCATCTCCGGATACAGCCGCGGCAGCACCCGGGCGAGCACGTCGGCGCCGAGCCGCTCGAAGTCGACGACCCGCCGGCCCGCGAGGCCGACCGCGATCCGCTCGCGCAGGGCGATCGAGTCGGCGTCACTCGCGCCGCGCAGGCGGAAGCGCAGGTTCGCCCAGCCGTCGGCGAGCAGCTGGCGGCGGCCGATCAACCCGTGGGCGCGGGCCGCCCGGGCGAACTGGAACGCCGAGGAGCCCTGCATCAGGGTCCTGTCGAGATCGAAGAACGCCGCCCCCTTCGGTGGAGCGGCGTTCGTCTCGAGCGGCTCGGGTTCAGCCGCCATGAACCTCGAGGATCATCGCGTCGCCCTGGCCCCCGCCCGAGCAGATCGCCGCGCAGCCGAGGCCCCCGCCGCGACGGCGCAGCTCGAGGATGAGCGCGCCGAGGATCCGCGCGCCGGAGGCGCCGATCGGATGCCCGAGCGCGACGGCGCCGCCGTTGACGTTCACCTTCTCCTCGTCGAGCCCAAGCATCCGCGAGGAGTTGAGCGTCACCGACGCGAACGCCTCGTTGATCTCCCACAGGTCGATGTCCTCGACCGACAGCCCGGCCTTGGCGAGCGCCTTGGTGGCCGCGTTGGCCGGTGTCCGGGCGAGGTACGCGAACTCGTCGGCCACCGCGGCCTGGGCGACGATCGTCGCCAGCACCGTCTTGCCGTGAGTCTTGGCCCATTCGTCTGAGGCGAGCACCAGTGCACCCGCGCCGTCGTTGACCCCCGGCGAGTTGCCGGCGGTGTGCGACCCCTCCTTGCTCACGAGGCCCGGGAGCTTGGCCAGGGACTCGAGCGAGCTGTCCCGCCGGGGGGCCTCGTCGATCTCGACCACGGTGTCGCCCTTGCGCCCCTTGATGGTGACGGGCACGATCTCCTCGAGCATCCGGCCATCGTCGGTGGCCGCGACCGCTCGCTCGTGGGAGCGCAGCGCCCAGCGGTCGAGGTCGGGCCGGGTGAGCTCGAGCTCATCGCCGACCTCGGTCGCCTCGTCGAACATCTGGCGGCCGCTGAAGGAGTTGGTGAGCCCGTCGTGGACCATTGCGTCGAGCGCCTTGCCGTCGCCCATGCGGAAGCCGAAGCGAGCCTGCTTCAGCAGATAGGGCGCCTGGGACATCGACTCCATACCGCCGCCGACGGCGATCTCGAGATCGCCGGCGCGAACCGCCGCGTCGATGATGCCGGCCGCGCGCATGCCCGAGGCGCACACCTTGTTGATCGTCTCCGAGGTCGTCGCCTTGGGAATGTCAGCGCCGATCTGCGCCTGGCGCGACGGGATCTGCCCGGCGCCGGCCTGCAGCACCTGACCCATGACGACGTGCTGAACCTCGGCGGGCGCGACCTCGGCCCGCTCGAGCGCGCCGGCGATCGCACGCGAGCCGAGCTCGGTCGCCGCAAGTGTGGACAGGCCGCCGCCGAGCTTGCCGATCGGGGTGCGGGCGGCCGACAGGATGACGGTCTTGGGCATGTGCGAGCTCTCTCCCTGGCGATTGAACGGTTCCGGGCAGAGATGGTAATCGCGACCGCCTCGCCGTTTCGGTGCGGGTGAGGAGGCGTCGGGGAATCCGGGGTGGAGCTGGCGAGTGGCCTAAGGTGACCGCCGATGCGCGTGGTGTCCACCGACGAGCCGCTGGAGACCACCGACGCCCGGGTCCTCGCCCTCGGCGTGTTCACTGAAGAGACGCCGGCGATCGACGCCGCCGCGGCGCTGGTTCATCGCGGCGAGGCGCGGAGCACCCGGGGCGAGATCACGGTCACCCACCTCGGGGAGCGTCCGCTCATCCTCGCCGGCCTCGGCGCCCGTGACGCGTTTGACGGCGAGGCCGCGCGCCGGGTGGCCGCGGGGGTCGCCCGTCGCGCTCGGGAGCTCGGTGGCGCCGAGGGATCGCTCGCCTGGGAGCCTCCGACGGGCGCGACGCCCGAGATCCTCGCCGGGCTCGTGGTCGGCACCGTGCTCGCCGGCTACCGCTTCACTCGTTACCGCCCGGCGGGATCTGAGGATCGAGAGCTCCGGGCGCTCACCATCTCCGCCGTCGTCTCCGAGGACGCTCGGGAGACGATCGGCCGCGCGGCGGTCCTCGCCGCCGCCCAGAACCGGGCGCGGGACCTCGGCAACACGCCTCCCAACGAGATGACGCCGACCGCGCTCGCGGGGTACGCCGAGGCGCTGGCCGAGCGCTACGACCGATTGGGGTGCGAGGTGACCGACGAGGCCGAGATCCGCGATCGCGGGATGGGTCTCTTCGCCGCGGTGTCTCAGGGCTCAACCCAGCCGGCCACGCTCATCACGCTGCGCTACGACGGTCCGGGCGTCGCCGCCGACGCACCGCGCCTGGCGCTCATCGGCAAGGCGGTCACCTTCGACAGCGGGGGCCTGAACCTCAAGCCCGGCGGCTCGATGATCGGGATGAAGTTCGACATGGCGGGTGGCGCCGCGGTGATCGAGACCGTCGCCGCGCTCGCCGAGCTCAACGCCCCGGTGCGGGTGCTCGCCGTCATCGGCGCGACCGAGAACATGACCGGCGGGGCGGCGATGAAGCCCGGCGACGTCCTGCGCGCCTACGACGGCACGACGGTCGAGATGAACAATGCCGACGCCGAGGGCCGCCTCGTGCTCGCCGACTGCATCACCCACGCGCGTCGCGAGGGCTGCGCGGCGATCGTCGACATCGCCACCCTCACCGGCGGCGTGGTGGTCGCGCTCGGCTCGGTGTACGGCGGGGTGATGAGCAACAACGACCCGCTCGCCGAACGGCTGCTCGGGGCGGGCACGCGCACCGGGGAGCGGCTGTGGCGCCTGCCGCTCGACCCCGCCTACGCCGAGATGATGAAGGGCCGGGTCGCGCAGCTCGCGAATCTGTCCGACCCCCCGCGTCAGGCCTCGGCGATCACCGCCGCCGAATTCCTGCACCACTTCGCCGGCGAGATGCCGTGGGCGCATCTCGACATCGCCGGGCTCGCCGACGACGTGAAGCGGCCCTACTGGGAGAAGGGCGGCACCGGCTTCGGGGTACGGCTGCTCGCCGAACTCGCGCTCGGCTTCCCGGGCACGGTCGAGGCCTGATCCGCGTCGCGGGCCCGCCCCTCGGCGCGCTCGAGGATGGTCGCCGCCGCGCTCGCCGGGTCGAGCTCGCGCGCAGCAACCCGCCGCAGGAGCGCCTGGACCTCGGCGTCGTCGCGCAGCGAGGCCTCGAGCTCGCGGCGCAACCTCGCGGTGGCGATCGACAGCACCTCGCCGGTGAGGCGACGCTGGCGGCGCTGCTCGAGCATCCCGCCGGCCCGCAGGTGTTCGCGGTGGGCATCGAGCGTCTCCACGAGCTCGGGAATACCGGCTCCGCGGACGGCCTCGGTGCGCAGCACCGGCACCGTCCAATCTGATCTGGCCCCCGCCCGCCCGAGGGCGAGCACCATCTTGATCTCCCGCACCATCGAGTCGGTGAGCGGGTGCTCGGCCTTGTTGACGACGATCACGTCGGGGATCTCCATGACCCCGGCCTTGAGCGCCTGGATCGAGTCCCCGGAGCCCGGCATCAGCACCAGCACCACGGTGTCACCGTGGTCGATGATGTCGACCTCCGCCTGTCCGACCCCGACCGTCTCGAGCAGCACGAGGTCCCGGCCGGCGGCGTCCATCAGCAACGCCGCCTGCAGGGCGGCCTCACTCAGTCCGCCGAGCGCTCCCCGGTTGGCCATCGAGCGGATGAACACGCCGGCGTCGAGGAAGTGGTCGACGAGGCGGATGCGGTCCCCGAGCAGCGCGCCGCTGGTGAACGGCGAGGAGGGGTCGATCGAGAGCACCCCGACGGTGCGGTCCTGTCCGCGCACGTGGCGGGTGAGCGCCGAGAGCAGCGTCGACTTCCCCACGCCGGGGGGACCGGTGATGCCGATCACCGCCGCGCGCCCGGTGTGCGGGTACACCTCGCGCACGACCTCCCAGCCGGCCGGGTCGTCGTTCTCCACGAGCGTGATCGCGCGAGCGAGCGCCCGCCGGTCGCCGTCGAGCAGGCGGGTGGCGAGATCGTGGGTGGCGGCGGGCATCGGCTCGAGATCATGACAAGCCGGTCCGTCGGCGCGGCGCGGCGCGAGGGGGCGCGGTGCGAGGCACGGCGCCGGTGGTGAGGCACGTCACGGCCGGTTGCCGCCGCGCCGCCCTACGATCTCAGGCGCCGTGGCCATCGGTCCTCGAGAGTCCCCACTTCCGCACGAGCCCGTGCGGACGATCGTCGCCGCGCCCGCTTTCGTGCGCGGCGGTCCGCCGCCGCTGGGCGGAGGGCCGCTCGCCTTCCTGCGCTTCGCCCGCGCGAACGGGATGCTGCGTGCGCGCTACGCGGTGCTGCTCGCCCGCTGGGTGTGGCTGAAGCTCCGCTGGCGCGGGCGGCTGTCCACCGACGGGCTGTGCTTTGTCGGCCCCGGGGTGCGGTTCGAGATCGGCCGCGAGGCGAAGGTCCACCTCGGTCGCTGGTCGTGGATCGGCCACGGGTGCAAGATCCGCGTCCACGAGGGCGAGCTGCACATCGGGGCCAAGACGGTGTTCGGCCAGGAATGCACGATCTCGGCCTTCCAGCACATCTCGATCGGACGCGAATGCATCATCGCCGACCGGGTGATGATGATCGACTTCGACCATGGGGTCGTCGAGACCGAACGGCCGATCCGCGAGCAGGGGATCTACAAGCGCGACGTCAAGGTCGGCCACAACGTGTGGATCGGCTACGGCGCCTGCCTGCTGCGCGGGGTGCGCGTCGGGGAGAACTCGGTGATCGGGACGAGCTCGGTGGTGACCACCGACGTCCCCGCCAATGCGGTGGTCGGCGGCAGCCCGGCGAAGCTCATCCGCATGCGCCGGGCGCCGCGGACGTTCCGTTGGGGCTGACTGCACCCAACGTCGCGGGGGTCTCACCCACAGGTTGAGAGTGAGACTCAGCTCCAGCCGGTGAGTTGCGGAGCGAGGCCGCGCAGGTGGAGGTCGGCCTCCGGTGACGCGGCGAGGGTGGCGGACAGAGCGGCCGCGTGGCCGGCCGCCCGCTCCTCGGGATAGGGGCCGGCGAGCGCGCGGTGGTGCAGGAACGCCCAGTCGGAGGCCTGGAGGGCGAGCAGCTCACGCAGCGCTCGCTCGGGCGGCGGCTCGCGGCGGGCGCGCAGCGCGAGCTC
>CAXTTD010000160.1:0-7168 GCA_964246945.1 uncultured Solirubrobacteraceae bacterium
CTGCCGGCGCCGCGCTGACGGTCGAGGATCGCGTCGACGAGCTCGGGACGGCGCAGACGCCGGTACCCGTCGATGGTGAGCTCGGAGGCGATCGCGTGGAGGTCGGCGAGGGGACTGTCGACCAGGGCACTGCGGTCAAGTACGGGCATTGGGGAACTCCTCTTCGGATGATCGGTGGGCTCCGGTCGCGTTGAGCCAGCGACCGGCGATAGCGACGCCTACGTTAGCTGGCAGCCCGGTCGGCGTCGCCCGGCGGGGTCCGGGCCCAGCGCAGCGAGTCGGCCACGCGCAGTCCGGGATCGACCGCGACGCGGCCGGCGAGGGCGTCGGCGACGGTGAGGAAGTCGTGGGCGGCGGCGACGTCGTGCAGGCGCATCACGTGGGCCCCGGCCTCGACCCCAGCGCCGACCGCGGCGAGCGTGCCGCCGAGCCGTTCGCGCGGTGCGCGGCCGGTGAGCGCACCGACGAAGTCCTTGCGGGAGACGGCGAGCAGGATCGGGTGCCCGAGCCCGTGCAGGTCCGCGAGGTGGCGCAGCACGTCGATCGACTGCGGCGGGGTCTTCGAGAAGTCTGGGCCGGGGTCGACCATGATCTGCTCCGGTCGCACACCACGCGCGAGCGCGAGCGCGATCCGCTCGCCGAGGAAGCGGGTCACCTCGGCGACGATACGGCCGTCGAGCGAGGCGTCGTGCAGGCGCTGCTTCGGCGGGGCGATCGTATGCATGACGACCAGAGCGGCGCCGGTGTCGGCGCACACGTCGGCGAGCGCGGGGTCGCGCAGGCCGCTCACGTCGTTGACGACGCTCGCCCCGGCGGCAATCGCCGCCCGGGCGACCGCCGGCTTGTGGGTGTCCACCGAGATCCGGGTGCCGGGCAGCGCGGAGCGGATCGCCTCGATCACCGGAACGACACGGGCGATCTCCTCCCCGGCCGCCACCCCGGGGCGGTCGGTGGTGCCCGACTCCCCGCCGACGTCGATCAGCGCGGCGCCGTCGCGCAGCTGGGCTGCGGCCAGCGAGACCCGCGCCTCGAGGCTCTGCTCAAGGCCCCCGTCGGAGAACGAGTCGGAGGTGGCGTTGACGATCCCCATGATCAGCGGGCGCCGGGAACCGCCGAGCTCCAGCGTGCCCTGGCTGGTGGAGAGCGTGCGCGCCGGCCCCCCCACGAGCGGAGGCTCAGGCGCCGGCGGAAGGCCCGGGCGACGCGGCGTCGGCGTCGCGGCGGGCGCCGACGAGCTCGGTGATCCGCTGCACCGTGTCGCTCGACATGCGCCGGATCTCCCAGTGAGTGAGCTTGATCAGTCGCATCGGGGAGGTGGCGACGACGTCGGCGCTCCGTGGCCGGCGTTCGATCAGCCCCATCTCGCCGATCAGCTCGCCGGCGTGCAGCGAGGCGAGCACGGTCCCGTCCTGCACCACGTCGGCGGTGCCCTCCTCGATCGCGATCAGCTCCGTCGAGTAGTCGCCCTGGCGCATGAGGACCTGCCCCGCGGCGGCGCTCGTCTCGGTGGCGAACGCGGCGAGCCGGCGCGCCTCGTCGGCCGAGAGGGCGGCGAAGGTGGGGATCGCGGTGAGCCGGGCGGGGTCCATCGAGCGCGACCCTACCGAAGCCGGCGGCCGCTCGCCGTGATCAGGGCCACAGTCAGACAAAACGCCGCAAGGCTTTGGTCGGCGGCCCGCGGGCGATCAGACCTGCAGCGCGTCGTGGGCGCGCAGCCATTCGACGCAACTCCCGCGAACCAGCTTGCTATTTGCCTGTTTGGACGCCCACCGTTGCCCGGACCTGGAGTCGGCGGGTGGCGTTCAAATCTCGATAAGGCCAGACGATCGATGGCGTGAGCGTGTTGCCGACGGGATCCGGCAGAGGTACGCCGGAGATGCGCGCGGGGTTGGCATCTGAGACCAAAGGCGCGGCGATCGTCATCCGCGCCACTCCCCGCTCGCTGGTGTTAGGAGTCCGAAGTCAGCGTGAGAGCGTCTGCGGGAAAGCTTAAGGTCGTCGTCTCGAGGATCTCGCCCGACGCCCCATGAACGGGGACTTCCACCATGACGAACCGCTTACCGGCAGGGCCGTAGACCTCGCGTACGATGCCGATGAGCTGGTTGACGCCCCAGGGGACCTCTACGTTGTCTCCCGGATTTAGGTCGGCGGTGCTCAGTGTTCTCGTCACCACGGCGCCGGACCGTTCGTCAGTTGAGCAATGTGAGCGGCCAACACACGATCCATCGTAGCGGCGAGCGCGTTCAACGCACCTCGCCATTTCTTCACTGTGGCTAGCGTGGCTGGCTGACCCTCGCTCTCCAATAGGACCAACTCGGTGGGCAGCGAGTGGACAATGGCATTGCGGGCGCGATTGAGCATCTCGAGCCGTTGCTGGCGTCCGGTCGTTCTCACATCATGCCTGGTGAGTTCTGGCCACCAGTCGACGCCAAATCGACCGAAATCGGACCCAAGTGCACTCGGCTGTGCGTTGCCCCGATCCAACTGACGATTCAGTACGAGCGATCGCTGCACTACGCCGACCATCGGACCGCTTGCGCTGGCGGCGATTGCCTGCGCGCCAAGGTCGTGCAGCTCGCGGGCGAAGCCCTGGAATTCTGCGGCGAGGCGAAGGATCAGCGCCCAGTTGAGCTGCTCTGTCTGCCAGCGGCGCCCAGCAGCGCTACCGCCGATCCGTTGGTGGGCAGCGACCAGTTCGTCGAGCCGCGCTGCCCGCTCCCCCCGCCAGCCGTTCAGTGCAGTGGAACTCACCGAGGTGGAGGCTATTGGAACGCCATGACGCGGTTTACTTCCGCGAGCTCGCTGACACTCATCGTCACGCGATCCGTTGGTCGCGCATGGTCGCCGAGTTCAGCGAGATCCTGCGGCCATAGTGCCAAGCCGGATGCCTCACGCCTGTTCTCGTATACAGGTCTGGCCCGACTCTTGGACCGGGACACACGTCCCAGACGGGTATTACAGCGCCTGGACCTCGGAGGTGATCTCGCTCACCGACGCCTTCGCGTCGCCGAACAGCATCGAGGTCTTGGGGTCGTAGAACAGCGGGTTGTCGATCCCGGCGAAGCCCGAGGCCATCGAGCGCTTGAGCACGATGACCGCGCTCGAGCGGTCGACCTCGAGGATCGGCATCCCGTAGATCGGCGAGCCCGGCTCGTTCTGGGCCGCCGGGTTGGTGACGTCGTTGGCGCCGATGATCAGGGTCACGTCGGTGCGGGGAAACTCGGGGTTGATGTCGTCCATCTCGCGCAGCAGGTCGTAGGGGACGTCGGCCTCGGCGAGCAGCACGTTCATGTGGCCGGGCATGCGCCCGGCGACCGGATGGATCGCGTACTTCACTTCGACGCCCTTGGCCTCGAGCGCCCGTTCGAGCTCGCGGACCGCGTGCTGAGCCTGGGCGACCGCCATCCCGTAGCCGGGGGCGACGACCACCTGGCGGGCGTAGGAGAGCTGGATCGCGACATCGGCTGCGCTGGTGGCGCGAACGGTGCCGCCGGTCTCGCTTGCGCCCCCGCCCGCGGGGGCGTCGACGGTGCCGCCGAAGCCGCCGGCGACGATCGAGGGCACCGAGCGGTTCATCGCCTTGGCCATCTGGTCGGTGAGGATCGTGCCCGAGGCGCCCACGATCATGCCGGCGACAATCAGCACCGGGTTCGAGAGCGCCACCCCGGTGGCCGCCGCCGAGAGGCCGGTGAACGCGTTGAGCAGCGAGATCACGACCGGCATGTCGGCGCCGCCGATTGGCAGCACGAGCAGGTTGCCGAGCAGCCCCGCGCACACGAGGATGCCGACGATGAACAGCAACTGGGAGTGGGTGCCTGCGCACAGCACCACGGCGGCCCCGACGGCGATCACGAGCAGCGCGCCGTTGAGCGCCGTCTGCAGAGCGCCGGGCAGCTTGATCGGCCGCCCGGGGAGGATCTCCTGGAGCTTGCCGAACGCGATGTTTGAGCCCCAGAACGAGATCGAGCCGACGATCGCCCCGAACAGCTCGAAGGTCTCCACCCGCAGCGGCCAGGGATGCAGGCCGCCGGAGGTGAAGCCATGGCGGTACTCGACCCACGCGATGAGCGCGACCGCGCCGCCGCCGACGCCGTTGAACAGCGCGACCATCTGCGGCATCGCGGTCATCTTCACCCGGCGCGCCGCGGGCACGCCCACGGCCGCGCCGATGGCCACGCCGGCGATGATCAGCCACACCGTGCCCGACCCATGGAACTCGCCCTGGCGCAGCAGCGTCGCGACGACGGCGACCGCCATGCCGACGGCGGCGATCTGGTTGCCGCGCACCGCGGTCCGCGGGCCGGTGAGCCCGCTCATGCCGTAGATCATCAGCCCGAACGCGACGATGTACGCCGAGTCGATGAAGTTCGTCGTCTGCAGAAAGACGGTGGCGGTCACGCTCACGGCCCGCCGTCCTCGGCATCGTCGGTCTTCGGCGGATCCTTGTGCTTGAACATGCCGAGCATGCGATCGGTGACCAGAAAGCCGCCGACGACGTTGATCGTCCCGAACGCGATCGCGATCACCAGCAGCACCTTCTCAAGCACGCCGCTGGACTCCGCCATCAGCAGGATGCCGCCGAGCACCACGACCCCGTGGATCGCGTTGGTGCCCGACATCAGCGGCGTGTGCAACGTGTTCGGGACCTTGGAGATGACCGCGTAGCCGACGAAGCCGGCGAGCACGAGCACTGCGAGGTCGATGACGAGACTGTCCATGGGCGGGTCCCTCCGGGGGTTCGCTGACTACGCGGCGCTCGCGGGCCCCCCGCCCGTGGCGCCGGCGGCCGCGCGGGCGCCCTCGTGGACGATCTCCCCGTCGCGGGTGATGCACGCCCCAGCGATCACCTCGTCCTCGAAGTCGAGCTCGAGCGCCCCGTCCTCGCCGGTCATCAGGCCGAGCAGCTCCTGGAGGTTGCGGGCGTACAGCTGGGAGGCGTGCTCGGCGAGGCTCGAGGGCACGTTGAGCGGCGCGCAGATCTTCACGTCATGGAGCAGCACCGTCTCGCCCGGCTCCGAGAGCTCGCAGTTGCCGCCCTGCTCGCCGGCGAGGTCGACGATCACCGAGCCGGGCTTCATCAGCTTCACCGCGTCCTCGGTGACGAGGATCGGCGCCCTGCGCCCGGGGACGAGGGCGGTGGTGATGACGACGTCGACCTTGCCGATCGCCTCCGCCATCAGCTCCTGCTGGCGGGCCTGCTGCTCGGCGGAGAGCTCCCGGGCGTAGCCGCCGGCGCCCTCGAGGTCCTCGCCGAGATCGAACTCGAGGAACGTCGCGCCGAGGGACTGCACCTGTTCCTTGACCGCCGAGCGCACGTCGAAGCCCTGCACCACGGCGCCGAGGCGACGGGCGGTCGCGATCGCCTGCAGCCCCGCCACGCCGGCGCCGAGCACGAGCACCGTCGCCGGGCGGATCGTGCCCGCCGCGGTCATCAGCATCGGGAAGTAGCGTCCGAGCTCCTGGGCGCCGATCAGCGCCGCCCGATAGCCCGCGATGTTCGCCTGGCTGGAGAGCGCGTCCATCGCCTGCGCGCGGCTGATCCGGGGCACCGCCTCCACCGCGAACGCCGTCACCCCGGCCTGGGCGAGCGCGCTCACTCCCGCGGGGTCGCCGAGCGGGTTGAGAAAGCCGATGAGCGTCGTCTGCGCGCCGAGCGCCGTGATCTCCTCCGCGGTAGGGGCAGCCACCTTCAGCACCACGTCGGCCGCCAGCGCCTCGGCGGCGGAATCGACGAGGGTCGCGCCCGCCTCGGCGTACGCCTCGTCGGGGATGAGTGCCCCGCCACCCGCGCCGCGCTGCACGAGCACCTCGTTGGTCTCGGTCTGGGCGAGCCGGCGCACGACGTCGGGCACGAGCGCGACCCGTCGCTCTCCCTCGACGGTTTCGCTGGGAACCCCGATGCGCATCGGGCGCGCACGTTACATCTCGGCCCCGGGCAGCGCTGTGCGCCCCATCACCGTGGTCCGGGCTCGCCGATCGGGCTCAGGCGAGCGTCTGCTCGATCCGGCCGCCGCCGGCGTCGAGCCTGACCCGGGCAAGGGCCCCGTTGACGAGCGCGAGCGCGGGGACGACGTGACCGCAGTCGACGTCGAGCACGATCGGAATCCCGAGGTCACCCAGCGCGCTCGCGACGGCGTCGCGCTGGGTGAAGCCGTCGCTGTCGGGGGCGTGGGTGCGGCCGACGAGCACCGCGTGGGCGTGCTCGAACCAGCCGGCGAGACGCATGCTCCACAGCTCGCGGACGATGCTGAGCGCCTCCTCCTCGGCGGCCTCGAGGTACACGATGAGCCCGTCCGCGGGGGCGATCTCGGCCGCGAACGACCGCACGTCCCCGTAGCGGGTGCCGGCGAGCGGGCCGAGCACCTCGATATCTCCGGCCCGTGCTCCCAGCGGTCACGCCCCGCGGCAGCGGAGCGCACCGTTGGCACCGCCGACTGGTTGACGGCGGCGCCTGCGGACAGTCCGGCGACGGCGTGCCACGGCGCCACCTCGGGCGGCAGCCGGTAGGGCGTATCCATCAGGTTGTGCCCGTGGATTGTCGCGGTTCCGGTGAGCAGGGTGAGCGGCAGCAGGACCGTCGCGGTGTCCGAGTAGCCGACAAGCCATGTCGGCTGCGCCGCGGCGATCGCGTCGAAGTCGACGTGCGGGAGGATCTCGACGGCGAGCCCCGCCCCGCCCCACGGCGGCACCACCGTGGCGATCGCCGGGTCGCACAGCATCGCGGTGAGCTCAGCGGCGCGATCGGCCGCGGGCGCGCTCACCACACCGGTGCCGTCGAGGCACTCCCCCACGACGACCTCGTAGCCGCGGTCTCGCAGCCACGCCAGGCAGAAGTCGAGGCGGCCCCGGTGGCGCTGCGCGACGCCCGAGGAGGGCGCGGTCACGCCGATCCGGTCACCGGGCGCGAGCGGGCGCGGGTAGCGGATCTCCATGGTTCCGGCGAGCCTACCCGCGTCCTGCGCCCCGAGCGCGGGCGACTCCGGGAGCTTTGGCGGGCCCAGCGCCCCACGAATCTCCAGAGTCACCCAGCCGGATGCCCGTCGGGGTTCAACGCTCTGAGGGCCTGCCCCGAGGGTCAGCCGCCGAGGCGAACGGCGGTGATCACGCGGCGGGGGAACATCGCGACCGCCCGCTCCATCCGAGCGATCGCGGGGGCCACGGGAGGGGC
>CAXTTD010000161.1:0-7165 GCA_964246945.1 uncultured Solirubrobacteraceae bacterium
AACCGCAAACGCTTTAAACAAACGGAACACTAGTCCGGGGTTTGTTGCACAACCTCCAGCCGTGAGCGCTGATCGGCCTGCCTCACACGATCATCTCGACCGCCCACACGCTAGGCCGGCGGCGATTGACCGTTCCCGGCCGCATCACCCGTACGGCCCGGCAGTGACACCGCGCGGGGAGACGTCGGGCACGTTCGGGAGGGGGATGTTCACCGTCGCGCTTGCGGCTTCGATCTTGCGCTCGGGCGCGCTGGCCTACGAACAGACGGCGAACTGATCGCGTTCGACGTGCCCGGTCTCCAGTCGACCGCCGTCCGCGAGCCGCTCGGTGTATGCGTCGGCATCCCGCGGAACGCGCCCGTGATCCTCGGCGCCCGTGCCGTGGTGTGGGCGCTGGCGCTTGGCAACACGGTCGTCTTCGAGGCTTCCGAGCAGTCGCCGCGCGTACACGCCGCGATCGTGAGCGCGCTCGTGAAGGCCGGGGTTCCCAACGGCGTCGTCAACCTCATCATCAACGCGCCTTCGGACGCTGCCGAAGTGTCGGGACCCTGATCAGGCATCCAGCCACTGCCCACATCGACTTCACCGGCTCGACCCGAGTCGGAACCCTGATTGCCTGCTGGCCGCGCCGCTGCTCAAGCCGACGCTGCTCGAGCTCGGCGGCCAGGCCCCGCTCGTCGTCCTCGACGACGCCGATCTCGACGCGGCAGCCGCCGCAGCGAGCTTCGGTGCCTTCATGAACTACGGTCAGATCTGCATGTCAACCGAGTGAATCATCGCCGCCCGACCGATTCACGACGCGCTCGTGGAGAAGCTTTCGCTCCGTACGCAGGCGCTCACGACTGGCAGCCCATTTGCCGAGGCAACGATGGTCGGTCCGGTCGTGAGTGAGTGGCCAGTGAGCACCTCTCGAGCTGCTCGATGACCCGCGCCGTGGGCGCCGAGACCACCGTGGGGGTACGCACGTCGGGCCGCTGCACGCGCCGACGATTGTTACCGCGGTGACGCTCAAGATGCGAATTTATGATGAAGAGTCATTCGGTTCCATCGTCACCATCATCGCCGCCGCGAACGACGCCGACGCCGTACGCCTGGCCAACGACACCGACTACGCACTATCGTCCGCAGTGTTCGACGCCGACGAGGATCGGGCTCTAACCGTCGCCTCTCAGATCCGATCGGGCATCTGCCACGTTAACGGTGCGACCGTCCACGATGAGGCATGCGCGCCTTTCGCGGAGTCAAGGGTTCGGGCTGGGGCCGCTTTGCCCAGCGATAGGTCGTGCACGAGTTCACGATGACCCGCTGGATCAAGGTGTCGCGCCAAACCCGCCACTACCCGATCTGACCGCCCGGGCAGCATGCCAAGCAGTGCCAGGTCCGGCCGAGAGCACCCGTCGCTTGGGCGGCGGGGGGCCCTGCTAACCCACTAATCCGGTTTGGCGGCCCGATCGCTACCGTCCTCCGGCCCGCGTGAAGACGCTTGCGGGATTGGCCGAGTAGGGGGTCGGTTCATTCGGTTACCGCTTTCGCTTCATGAGTGGCGGTCAGAGAAGTACGTTTCCCCCATCAGTGCGCAGGACGGTCCTCCGGCCGACCCGGCGCTCCGAGCGGCGAGCTTCAGGCGCGATCCGCGCGATCCGCGCGGGCCGCGGCGATCGCGTCGTCGGGATTGGAATAGTGGACCATCTCGGTGACCTTTCCGTCGCGGAAGGTGCTGAGGTTGGCGATCACCGTGGCTGCGTCTCCCCTTTCGAGTGGCGGTCGCATGACGACGACCACTCGGTCTCCTGCGTCGATGACGTCCAACAGCTCCCCCATCCCGCCCCCCGCGCGCGCGCGACGCATGAACGCCATCGCCTCCTGACGGCTATGGCAGGCCCCCGGGTCACCCGGGTCGCCGCCGTGCCAGGTGACGTCTGGATCCAGCAGGCTCTCAATGACCTCGAGATCCCCGGCGAGCATCGCCGCATAGCCCCGCCGAGCCAGCTCCACGTTCTCTTCAGACATCGTCCCACCCAGTTTGATCGATGGGCCGGTCATCTCGCTCGTCGCCGTGTGCTCCAGCGACCTCCGCGGACCCGGACGGGCGAAGGAAGCGCCATGACCGACGTCGAGAGCATCCCCCGGGCCTACGGAGCCACCGTCGAGGAACACAGGCTGATCGACGCCCTGTAACAGGCGATCGGACGCGAGCCCGAGCTCCTCGACGACGTGCTCTCGCCTGATCGGGAGACCACCCGAGTGTTCCCGGCCAACTCCGCGGACCGGCCGGCATCGAGCCGGACACCGTCGACGTTCACAAGTTCCACCAGATCGAGCACGGACGCATTCTCCGCAGCTGGCACCTCGAGGACCTTCGCGGTTGATCCGACGAGCAACCGCCTGACCCGACGGCCCGGGCTGTCCACGGGGCCGTGGCTTCATTTACGATTCGGGCCATGGCCGTGGTCCGCCTCCGAGGTGCGCTGCGCGCGCTCGCCCAAGGACGCGCGGAGCACGAGCTCCAGGGCGCAACCGTCCTCGCGCAGCTGCGGGCGCTCGAGCGCCGTCACCCGGAACTCGACGGCTGGATCCTCGACGAACGTGGCCTCATACGCCGCCACATCAACGTGTTCGTCAACGGCGAGCGTGGAGACGAGTCGACGGCGGTGCGGCCAGGCGATCGCACCGAGGTGGTACCGGCGATCACTGGAGGCTAAGGCATGACCGAGCTGGTGGTGGGCACCAAGAAGGGGCTGTTCTTGCTGGAGGGCGAGCCGGAGTCCGGCTTCGAGATCACGACGCGATCATTCGCTGGACAGCCGGTGGACTTCGCGACGCGCGATCCGCGAAGCGGGCGGCTGCTCGCCGCAGTGACCTCGCCGTTCTACGGGCCCAAGATCTTCTACACCGACGGTGATCCGGACGGGGAATGGCAGCAGGCCGACGGCGTGGTCCTGCCCGCGGGCGGCGATGACGCGCTCGAGCGGATCTGGGTCATCGCCTGCGGCGAGTCCGGCGGCACCGTCTACGCGGGAGGAGATCCAGGAGTCCTCTTCGAAAGCCGCGATGGTGGCGCGAGCTGGGAGATCAACGCGGGACTGTGGGAGCAGCCCTCGCGCGCGCACTGGCAGCCGGGCGGCGGTGGGCTGTGTCTGCACTCGATCTGCACGTGGCCAGGAGACCCCGACAAGCTGGCGGTCGCGGTCTCGGCCGCCGGGATGTGGCTGACCGAGGACGGCGGCCGGACGTGGCAGCGGGGCAACCAGGGGCTCAACCCACGGTATCTGCCGGCCGAGGCGCTCACGGACCAGAACGCGGGCCGCTGCGTTCACCACGTCGAGCGTGCGCCTCGGCAGCCCGAGCGGTTGTTCATGCAGTTCCACGGCGGTGTCTATCGCTCCGATGACGCGGGCGAGAGCTGGACTGACATCAGCGGCGGCGGGCTGTCGTCTGATTTCGGTTTCCCGCTGACGGTCGACCCGTCCGATCCTGACTGCGCCTACGTGATCCCGCTCGTCGCCGACATGGATCGGGTGACACCCGACGGTCGGGTGCGCGTCTACGAGACGCGAGACGCGGGCCGCACCTGGACGGCTCGGGGGGACGGCCTGCCGGCGCAGCACGCGTACCTGACGGTGCTGCGCCAGGCGTTCACCCGCGCGTCTGGAGCCGTCCACGGGCTGCAGCTCTACTTCGGCGCCACCTCCGGCGATCTGTTTGGCTCAGGCGATGCCGGCGCCACCTGGCGCACCGTCGCGACTCGCCTGCCGCCCGTGTTCTCAGTCGTCGCCGTGTAGCGAGCCGCGCCGGCGTCCCTCGTCGTCTTCCGGACGAGCCGCAGATCTCGGCCGGGCGATGTGACCCACAGCGGCGAGGGGCGGTCCAGTCTGGAATGCTCCGGCCCGGGAGCGGTGACGCCTACTGGAACCTCGTGCGGGGACCGGAATCCCTTCGGGCGGCCCGGAACGAGCGGTGGGCGAGACCGAAGTGCACTGCCGCAGCGACGGCAAGCAGCCATGCCCACTGGCCGCCGTGGCCGTCGCCGTACAGCGCGGACGTCAGGAACAGCAGCCAGATACCGATGCCGACGCGCAGGCGGCCGACCTGGTACCTCGATCCGAGCGTGAAGAGGCCCTTGATTGATTGGTATGCGGTCATGATCTCCTCCTCGAGTCACGTCGTCGGCTCACGTCGTCGGCAGGTGCCTTGCGTCTGATCGCGGACCCTCCGTCGATCGTGCTTTGTGAAGCAAAGCTATCCGGGTTTGCCAGGCAAAGTCAAGACCCGTAAAGGGTCGCGCGGAAGCTTGACTTTGAGCTGCAAAGCGAGCTAGCGTTTGCGCGACAAAACGTCAACCGGGAGTGAGGGGATGAACGGCACGTCGGACACCGGCACCGCCGGAACCTGCGAACCCGAGGACGGGCTCGATCCCCGTCAGGCCGCGCAGCTGCTTCAGCAGACCGAACGGGAGGCGCGACGCGAGCTGAGCTTCCACTCCCCGCGGCTGTCGCTGCTCGCCGCAGCGGTGGCGCTCGCCGCCTTCGGCGCGATATGGCTCTCGGTCCGCGGGCAGCATCCCTACCAGGGCCCGACCCCGGCGGGTCTGGCGGTCCTGTACGCCCTCGTGGGGGGGCGGCGAGCCAACGGGGTGTTGGGCCACCCCCCCCCCCACGGCGGCGGCACCGGCCGCGCGGCGCCGCGGCGGCGCGGGGGGGGGGGCCCGCTGGCGGCGGCGCTGCTCGCCGTCTACGTGGTGATGGCGGCACTGGCGGTCGACGGAGCGAGCGACGGCGTGGTCTACGGCCTGTACGTCCCAACCGCGACGATGCTCGTCCTCGGCGTCTTCTGGGCAGCCCGCTCGGCGGCACGCGAGGACCGGCCGGAACTCGGCATGGCGATCGCGATCATCACCGTCGCCGCGGGAAGCGCGTTCGCGGGACCTCGCGGAGTGTGGCTGAGCAACGGCGTGGGCCTGTGCGTGGTGCTGCTCGCCAACAGCGCGCTGCAGGTTCGGTTGCTCCACGGGTCTCGAGCCGGCGCGTGAGCGCGGACACGCTCGATCCGCTGATCCACGCCCCCGCACGGCTGCAGATCGTGGCCACGCTGGCAGCACTGCCCGACGGCGACGCGCTGTCCTTCACTCGCCTGCAGGACATGATCGGGCTGACGCCCGGCAACCTCATCACGCACCTGCGCAAGCTCGAGGATGCCGACTACCTCACCAGCGAAAAGACCGGGAACGGCCCGGCGTCCCAAACCTCGGTGGCGCTCACGCACCGTGGGCGCGCCGCCCTCCACCGGTACACCGACGCGCTGCGCGCCCTGCTCGACGGGCTATAGGACCACGCCGCCTGAGCACCAACTCCGGCTCGGCACCCGAGGCACAGGTCGACCGCAGATCATCCGACCGGCCACGGATTCGGGATCTTGGCGTCAGAGGTCTCGGTGAGCCAGTCGGCGTACGCGTGTGCCGGGTCATCGGTCTCCTCCACAACAGACGCGCCATATCGAGCACCACGTCGCTGACGGGATAGTGGCACGCGCCCTCCCGTCGTGAGCCGATCATCAACACGGCGCAGGGCCCGTCGCCGACCCCCACGAAGACATGGTCCGTCCCCGCCGGGCAATGGAAGAAGTCCCACTGGCGAAGCGGACGTTCCCCACCATCGACAATCGCGACGCACCGTCCGCTGAGGACGAGGAAGTCCTCCTGCACCGGCTCGGAGTGGTAGCGGCAGCTCGGCTGGCCCGGCTGCATGACGTGGACGTTGACGCCTGTATCCGGCCACACCACGCCATCCGGCTCGAGCTGGATGAAGCTCGCTCGCGCAGGGTGTCCGCTCGCGGGTGCATCCGCGAGGTTGATTACGAACGGCTCATCCACAGCCGCAACCGTACCGGCCCGCGCGCATACAGCTGTCCCCCGCCGGCAGCAGTGCGCGCGGGCCACGCTCACCGCCCGCGCGCCGGCGCCGAGCGTGATGACCGACGAGCACGGACTCGGCCAGCCGCACGCACAGATGTCCTGGATCACCCGGGGCGCCTCCGCTGAGCGGGCGCTCGGTCGCTGCCCCACCACGAGCCCTCCCCCGGTGGCCGGTCAGTCGACGAAGATGTCCGGGATAAGGTCCGGGCTCTCGCCCTGCTGGTAGCCCGAGAGGTCGGTGATCCCGGCGGCGGCCAGCACCTCGTCGTCGATCAGCTGCTCGCCGCTGCGCTCCGCCGGAGCCGCGGAGAGGATCACGTGGGCCGCGTCGGCCATGATCTCCGGAGTCCGTGAGCGGGCGATCGCCTGCTCGCCGCCGAGCAGGTTCTGAACGGCGGCGGTGGCAATGATCGTCCGCGGCCACAGCGTGTTGGACGCCACCCCGGCGTCGCGCAGCTCCGCCGCGAACCCGAGCGCGGCGAGCGTCATCCCGTACTTGGCGAGCATGTAGCCGACGTTGGCCCCGAGCCACCGCTCCGACAGGTTCAGCGGCGGGCTGAGGGTGAGGATGTGCGCGTGGTCGGAGGCCCGTAGGTGCGGGATCGCGCTGCGCGTGAGCAGGAACGTCCCGCGGACCTCGATCTGCTGCATCAGGTCGAACTTCTTGGCCGCGAGGTCGGTCGAGTTCGACAGGTCGATCGCCGACGCGTTATTGACGACGATGTCGATCCCCCCGAAGCGTTCGACGGTCTGCGCCACGGCGCCGAGGATCGACGCCTCGTCACGAACGTCGCCGACGATCGGGAGCGCCCGACCTCCGGCGGCTTCGATCTCCGCCGCGGCGGTGTGGGTAGTGCCCGCGCGCCGGGGGTGCGGCGCGGCGGGGGTGGCCAGCCGCGGGACGGTGGCGCCGGCGCGGGCGGCGCGCCGCGCGATCGCGAGGCCGATTCCCCGGCTGCCGCCGGACATGAGGATGGTGCGCCCGCGCAGCGGCGCGGCGTCGGTGGCGGTGTGAGTCATGCGCGCACGATACGTGACCGCTCAGCGCCGGCGCCCGGCGTCGTAGCGACGGCGGTCGCGGCCGGTCGGACGTTCCCCGCGCTCGACGGGACCGCTGAGGCGCTGCAGCTCGGCCTCCCGCTCGCGGCGGGCGCGGCTCTCCTCGGTCTCGGCGTACAGCGTCGCCGCCTCCGCGGCCGGCCCGCGTCGTTGGGCGGCCCCGCGCACCCCGCGCGTACGGCGCACGCTGCCGAT
>CAXTTD010000162.1:0-7160 GCA_964246945.1 uncultured Solirubrobacteraceae bacterium
CTTCACCGCGTTCACGCCGACCGAGACCAACCACGTGCGCTTCGAGCGCGACGTGCACGCCGCCCGCTGGATCGCCGAGGGCGACCGCGTCGACTTCCTCGTCGAGGCCGACGCGTTCATGCGGGGCATGGTGCGCGCGCTCGTGGGCACGATGCTCGAGGTCGGCTCGGGCCGGCGGCGCCTCGACCAGTTCGCCGAGCTCCTGCGGGGACGCCCGCGCTCAGAGGCCGGCCAGAGCGCCCCGCCGCACGGCCTCGCGCTGCTCGGGGTCGGATACGACGAGCGTCGGGTGCTGTCCATAGCATGAGCTCAGATGCGCGTCCTGCTCACCAACGACGACGGGATCGAGGCCCGGGGGCTGCAGGAGCTGCGCCGCGCGCTGCTCGAGGTCCCCGGCGTCGAGCTCGCGGTGCTCGCGCCCGACGGCAATCGCTCGGCCAGCGCCCGCTCGATCACCACCCGCCGGCCGCTCACCGTCCGCGAGGTCGACTTCGACGACGGCTCACGCGGCTACGCCACCGACGGCACTCCGGTCGACTGCGTGCGCCTCGCCCACCTGGGGCTGATCGAGGGCTTCACCCCCGAGATCGTCGTCTCCGGGATCAACCACGGCGCGAACCTCGGTGACGACGTCACCTACTCGGGCACGGTGGCGGCGGCGCTCGAGGCGATCATGCTCGGGCTCCCGGGGATCGCGGTCTCCCAGCAGTCCCGCGCCCGCGACCTCGACGCCCGCGCCGGCCTGCACTACGACTTCGAGACCGCGGCCGCGTTCACGGCCCGCATCCTCGAGCGCGTCGCTCACAACGGCCTCGCCGAGGCGATGCTGCTCAACATCAACGTGCCGGACGCCGAGCCCGACGGCGTCGAGGTCGTGCGTCTGGGCAAGCGGAGCTACGCCGACCAGCTTGTCGTGGTCGACGAGGGGCCCGACGGGCGCCGCTACGAGATCTACGGCGAGGCGAGCGGCGTGGGGGAGCCCGACGCCGGGGCGCCGGGCGCGGCGCCGTCGGACACCGATCTCGCCGCGATCGGTCGCAGCGCGATCGCGGTCACGCCCCTGCGTTTCGACCTCACCGACGTCGCGGGCATGGACGCGCTCACCCGGGCCGACCTCTCGGCGCTGATCGCCCCCGCCGCGCGGGAGGTCGCCGAGCCGTGAGCGCCCGCAACGCGAAGACCGCGCCCCCGGACCCCACGGATCGCGACGCCCGGGTCGCGTGGCTGCGCGCGCAGCTCGATCACCACGGCCACCAGTACTACGTCCTCGACGATCCCGAGGTCGGCGACGACGTCTACGACGCCCTGCTCGACGAGCTGCGCGAGATCGAGGCCGCCCACCCGGAGCTCGTGAGGGCGGGCGGGGTCCTCTCTCCGACGCAGCACATCGGCGGGGAACCGGTGTCCGACCTCGTGAAGGTCGCCCATCCGGTTCCAATGCTCTCCCTGGCCAACGTCCGCTCCGCCGAGGAGCTCGAGGCGTGGATCCAGCGGATGCGCAACCACCTCGCCCGGGAGGGGATCGAGGACCCAGACTTCGAGTTCGTCGCCGAGCCCAAGATCGACGGCCTCGCCATGTCGCTGCTCTACCGCGACGGCGTGTTCGAGCGCGGGGCGACGCGCGGTAACGGCGAGGTCGGCGAGGACGTCACCCACAACATCCGCACCATCGGCTCGGTGCCGCTGCATCTGGACATGGACGATCCGCCGGCGCTCGTGGAGGTCCGCGGCGAGGTGTACATGTCGCTGCCGGACTTCACCGCGCTCAACGAGCGCCGGGCCGAGCAGGGTCTGTCGACGTTCATGAACCCCCGCAACTCCGCCGCGGGCACGATCCGCCAGCTCGACCCGCGCCTGGCCGCCGAGCGGCCGCTGTCGTTCTGGGCCTACCAGGTCGGGGTCACCGAGGGGATTGCGTTCACGAGCCACTGGGAGGCCCTGGAGTGGCTGCGCGCGCAGCGCTTCCCGGTCCACCCCGATATCGCCCGGCTCACCGACGAGGCCGAGGTCGTTGCCCGCTGCGAGCGCTGGGAGGAACGGCGCGGCTCGCTCGAGTTCGAGATCGACGGGGTCGTGGTGAAGGTGAGCGAGTACGCGCTGCAGCGGCGCCTCGGGGTGGTCGGGCGCGATCCGCGCTGGGCGGTGGCCTGGAAGTTCCCACCGACCACCGCATCGACGATGCTGCGGGAGATCGGCTGGAACCCGGGCAAGTTCGGCGACCTGCACCCCTACGCGATGCTCGAGCCGGTCGCCGTCGGCGGGGTAACGATCAAGATGGCGACCCTGCACAACGAGGAGGACCTCGCCCGCAAGGACATCCGCGCCGGCGAGGAGGTGATCGTGCTGCGGGCCGGTGACGTGATCCCCCAGGTGCTCTCGCCGGCGCCGCACGTCGCCGAGCGAGCGGACCGCCCGGCGCCCTCCCGGCCGCCGGAGCGCTGCCCGGTGTGCGACACGCCGACGGTGAAGCCCGCGGACTCGGTGTTCACCCGCTGCCCCAACCGCGACTGCCCGGGCCGGCGCTGGCAGCTGCTCAAGCACTTCGCCGGCGCGATGGATATCGACGGCCTCGGGGAGAAGCAGGTCGAGCTGTTCATGCGCCAGGGTTGGGTGCGCACCGCCGCGGACCTCTACCGGCTCACCGCGGAGCAGATCGAGCAGCTGCCGGGCTTCGGCGTCGTGTCGGCCGGAAAGCTCACCGCCGCGATCGACGCCTCCCGCCGCCAGCCGTTCGGCCGGGTGCTGTTCGCGGTGGGGATCGAGGAGGTCGGCGACGTCACCGGCCGCAACCTCGCCCAGCGGTTTCGGACGCTCGACGCCCTGCTGTCCGCCGAGCCCGCGGCGATCGAGCAGACTTCGGGCGTGGGGCCGAAGATGTCAGCGGTCATCAATGAGCAGCTTGCCGATCCCCAGATGCGCGTGCTGCTCGAGGATCTGCGTGCCGAGGGACTCACGCTGCAGGAGGCGGGGCCGCCTCCGGGGGAGGGTCCGCTCGCCGAGCTCACCTTGGTGCTCACCGGCACGCTCCCCGAGCTCACCCGCGAGGAGGCGACCGCCCGCATCCTCGCCGCCGGCGGGCGGGTCACCGGCTCGGTGTCGAAGAAGACCGACTACCTGGTCGCCGGGGACAGCGCCGGCACGAAGCTCGCCCGGGCTGAGAAGCTCGGCGTCAAGGTGATCGACGAGGCGGGGCTGCGCGCGCTGCTCGTCGGCGAGCCGCCCGTGGTCGAGTCGGCCGCTCCCGACGACGATCAGCCGTCGTAGTGGGCGAGTGAGAGCTGCAGGCGATCCTGCAGCAGGTGGGCGGCGTCGGGGTCGACGCCGTTCATGAGGAACGCGTAGGCGAGAGTGTCACCGTTGGTCGCCGTGCAGTAGCCGACGACGTTCGAGACGTCCGAGAGGGTGCCCGTCTTGCCGGTGCAGCGGCCCGCGGCGTAGGTGCCGGGGTCCTCGTAGAGCAGCGTGCCGGTCCGGCCGAGCACCGCGAGCGAGTCGCGGAACGCGGCGTCGTCGCGCTGCTGGGTGAGCAGCGAGATCACCTGCGCGGGCGAGGTACGGTCGTAGTAGGCGAGGCCCGAGCCGTCCTCGAGGCGCGGGCGCAGGCCAAACCGCGACGCGATCGTCTGGCGCACGACGGCGGCGCCGTCCGGGGTCGTCCCCCCGGCGCCGAAGCGCGCGCCGAGGTCCTTGAGCAGCGTCTCGGCGAAGAAATTGTCCGACGGGGTATTCATGAGCTTGACCAGCGTGGCCATCCTCGGTGAGCTCACGCTGGCGAGCGTCGTCGCGTCCGCCGGGGTCACCCCGGTGCCCACGTGCCCGTTCTTGACGCGGATGTGGGCGGCGCGCAGCGCGGCGACGAGCTGGTCGCCGGCCTCGATCGCCGGGTGGGCGTAGTAGACCGTGCCGTCCGAGTTGGCCCAGTCGCGGTTGAGGGCCAGTGCGCTG
Source organism: uncultured Solirubrobacteraceae bacterium (assembly GCA_964246945.1). Lineage (GTDB taxonomy): Bacteria > Actinomycetota > Thermoleophilia > Solirubrobacterales > Solirubrobacteraceae > Palsa-465. Next base: position 3,946 of record CAXTTD010000162.1, read on the forward strand.
AGGGCGCCCTCGACGTAGATCGAGGGCTGGTTGCCGGTGGCCACGGTGCCCTCGTCGCCGTCGAACAGCGTCGCGTCGGCGAGCACCGGGCCGGTCACGGTGCGGATCCCGCGGGCGCGCAGCTGGGCGGCGAGGCTCTGCACCGTGGCTCCGGTCCCGTACGCGTGACGATCGAACGCGGCCGAGCCGAACGTCGGGTCCCCGCCGCCGCGCAGATACAGCGAGCCCCGCCACACCGTGCCCTGCTGGAATCCCAGGCCGAGCACGTCGGTGTGGAGCACCGCGTCCGGGCCGAAGCGAGCGAGCGCCGTGGTCGTCGTGTAGAGCTTCTCAACCGAGGCGGGGATGCGCGCGACGTTCGCGTCCTCGGCGTACAGCATCTGGCCGGTCGAGAGGTCGACGACCTCGGCGCCGGAGAAGCGGCCGGCCGGGCGCATACCGGCGTTCAGTGAGCGGGTGAGCGCCGCCGATCCGCCCGGCGTAGCGGCGGCCAGCCCCGGCGTGGCGGCGGCGAGCAGCAGCGTGACGGCGATCGCGAGCGCGGTGATCGGTGCGCGCATTCATCGGTAGGTAACGGATCGGACCGGCGAACGTTGCGCTCGCGCGAGGTCGATCGGCCGTTCACCGTAGAATCCGGTGGACTGTGGGCAAGGTCGTGACGCTCAAGGACTCGAGCACTCGCCGGGAATCGGGTCCTCCACCCCCGCCCGCGGCGCGGGCGAACCGCACGGCCGCCCGCCGCCGCCGCCGCCCGTCGAAGACCGCGCTCGTGCTCGGTGGCGGGGGACTCACCGGCGGCATGTACGAGATCGGCGCTCTGCGTGCGCTCGACCTGCTCTCGGTGCATCGCACCGTGAACGAATTTGACGTATTCGTGGGCACAAGTGCCGGGTCGTTCGTCGCCGCGGCGATCGCCAACGGGGTCACCCCCGAGGACATGATGCGCACGATCGTGCACGACGCCCCGACCGCATTCCCCGATGTCCGTGCCAATTCGCTGCTCATGCCGAACTACCGGGAGTTCGTCAGCCGCGGGCTGAAGTTCCCGCTGCGGCTCGCCGGGGTGCTGCGCGACCTGGCCCGCGACCTCGGGCAGGTGTCGGCCGTCGACGTCGTGCTGGGACTCGCCGAGGCGCTGCCGACCGGCCTGTACTCGGGGTCGGGGCTCGAGCGCTACGTGCGCACGATCCTCTCCGATCCCGCGCGCACCAACGACTTCCGCGAGCTGCGGGCCGAGCTGTACCTGGTGGCGACCGATCTCGACTCCTGCGAGCGCGCGGTGTTCGGCGCCGCGGGTCTCGACGCGGTTCCCATCTCCCGGGCGGTGAGCGCCTCGAGCGCGCTGCCGATGATCTACAAGCCGGTTGAGATCGACGGTCGGGAGTACGTCGACGGGGGCCTCGTGTCGACCACCAACCTCGACATCGCGGTCGAGGCCGGGGCCGAGTTCATCGTCGTGGTCAACCCGCTCGTGCCCTACATCAACGAGCTCGGTCCGGCGGACGCCGATCGGCGCGGACGGGCGCGGGTGTCGGACATGGGGTTTCCCCAGATCGGCTACCAGGCGTTCAAGCTGCTCGCCCATCAGCGCCTGCACGAGCTCGCGCACCGCTGGGAGGACCGCTACCCCGGAGTCGACATCGTGCTCATCGAGCCCGAGCCCTCCGACGAGCTCATGTTCCGCACCAACGTGATGAACTTCACCTCACGGGTCGCGATCGCTCGTCACGGTTTCGAGTCGGTGACCCTGCACCTCGCCCACGAGTACCAGAACTACAAGGAGATCTGCGCCCGCCACGGCATCGAGATCTCCGCCACCCGGGTGCAGGGAGTCGTCCGTCACTTCGACGCGGAGCCCGACTCAACGCGGGCGTGGCGCCGAATCCTCGAGCAGACGACCGCGACGCTGCTGCGCCAGTCGGCGTCCTGACGCGAGCTCCCCGGCGGTCAGGTTGCGGCCTGGGGGCGGGCGGCGGCGCTCCCCGGAGACTCCCGAACGCTCGAGAGAAACAGGGTCTTGTCGATCTTGCCGTTGAAGATCGGGACGCCCAGCTCGACGCACTTGACGATCACGTCCTGGCGTTCTAGCCCGGACTCGCGGGCCAGCTCGGCGGGCGTCAGGTGATTGGCCATCGAAACTCTCCTTTGCCGCTGTTCGCTACATGATTGCGAAGTATCCCCCCTCGCCCGGACGCTGACAACTCGTCGAGAACGGTGATCCGATTCCCCGGGATTGCCGAAACAGCTCATGCACGGGAGATTCGCCGGTTTAGGATCGCGTCCACCGGTGAGTTTCCGTAAAGCGACTTCTTTCCGGACCGGAGGTAGACCGTGCGTCGCGAGGCGGTGTTGAGATGCAGATGATGCTGGAGACCAGGTCGGTCGAGACCTCTTCGGACCCGGCCCGGGTCGAGGCCATCCTCATCAGCGCCGTCCGCGCCGGCGATGACCGCGCGTTCGAGCAGCTGTACGCGAGCTACCGCGAGCGCATCCATGGCTTCATCCTCGCCAAGGTCCGTGACCACGGACGCGCGGAGGACCTCGGGCAGGAGGTGTTCATGTCCGCGCTGCGCCAGCTGCGTGCGTCCGAGACATCGATCGCGTTCAAACCATGGATCTACACGATCGCCCGCAACGCCTGCATCGACGAGTTCCGTCGCGGAATTCGCTCACGCGAGCTGTCGATGGACGCCGAGCTGGAGGCCGGCGCGAGCGCGGGTGACGGCCTGCTCTCCTCGCTGCCGACGCCGGCGGCCGCGGCGGAGTCCCGGCAGAGCCTTGAGCACCTGCGCGGCGCCTTCGGCGGGCTCTCGGAGAACCAGCACCGCCTGATCGTCATGCGTGAGTTCGAGGGCCGCAGCTACGACGAGATCGGCGACCGGCTCGGCATGACCCGGCAGATGGTCGAGAGCGGCCTGTTCCGGGCTCGCCGCAAGCTCGGCGAGGAGTACGCGGAGATCGCCAGCGGCCGCCGTTGCTGCGAGGTCCAGTCGGCGATCGACGAGGGCCACATGGCGAGCGCGCGGCGCCTCGGCGTCAAGCAGCGCCGCCGCTACACCCGCCATCTGTCCCACTGCGACCCCTGCCGCCACTTCGCGCTCACCATGGGCGTCGATTCCGCGCTGCTCGAGCGTCGCTCGCTCGCCGCGCGCGTCGCTGCGCTGCTGCCGCTGCCGCTGCTGCGCCGGCTGTGGACGTTCATGCGGGGTGGGCAC
>CAXTTD010000163.1:0-7144 GCA_964246945.1 uncultured Solirubrobacteraceae bacterium
ACGACGGCGCGCTCGGGACGGTGCTCGGGCTCGAGCTCGTCGCCGATCTCGCCGCCCGCCCCGACGCGCCGCCCGCCGGGCTGCTGGTGTGCGCCGCCGAGGAGGCGCCGCGCTTCGGCGCGGGCACCGTCGGCTCGCGACTGCTCAGCGGCGCGCTGCCCGAGGCCGACCTGGCCCCGCTGCAGGACGGCGCTGGGGTGCGCGCCGCCGACGCCCGTGCGGGCTACCTCGCCGAGCTCGCGGATCTGCCGCGGCTCGCCGAGCCGCCGGTGCACCGCATCCTCGCCCACGCCGAGGTCCACGTCGCGTTGCGCTTCGGCGCCGCCGAGCTTGGTGTCGTCACCCGGGTCGCCTCCCCCCGGCGCCTCGAAGTCAGCCTCACCGGTGAGCCCGGCCATGCCGGCGAGGTCGCGATGGACGTGCGCCGCGACGCGCTCGCCGCCGCGGCGGAGGTGATCCTCGCCGTCGAGGCGGCGGCCCGAGCGGAGCCGGCGCAGACCGTGGCCACCGTCGGCACCCTAGCGGTGTCACCGGGCGCGGTGAGTGTCATCCCCGGCCTCGCCCGAATGGGAATCGACCTGCGGGCGATCGATGGGGACTCGCTCGACCGCCTGGAGGCCGGCGCGCGCGCCGCAGTCAAGCGCATCGCCGGCGAGCGCGGAATCGGCGCGGAGACGACCCTCACCCGCGCCGGGTCCCCGGTCGCGCTCGACTCCCAGCTCGTCCGGCGCGCGCTGCGAGCCGCGCGCTCGCGGGGGTTCCCGGCGGCCGAGACGTGGTCGGGAGCCGGCCACGACGCCCAACACCTCAGCGCGCTCGTACCGGCGCTGCTGCTGTTCGTCCCGCTGCACGGCGGCCAGAGCCACACTCCCCAGGAGGGGGCTGAGATGGAGGAGATCCTGTGGGCCGCCGACACGGTTGTGGAGGTTTTGGCGGTATGCGGCCGCGAAATGTGAGAAACTGGTGACAGTGGATGCCGGGGAGCGATCCAGTGAGGGTGCGTTGTCGCCCGAGCCCACGCGTGGCGCGTCCATCTCCGTGGTCGGCGAGGTCGACCACGTCCCTTCCGACCAGCGACCTCGGCCGGCGTCGGGGACCAGATACCGCGGGGCCCGGCGGGGCGCCCGCCTGAGGAGTGACAGCCACGATGTCCACTGATCATCGCCGTCTCGACGCGATCCGCGAGGATCGCTCGGAGCTCGAGAACCACTACATCGACGAGCTGGTCAGCGGCCGCCTCAGCCGCCGCCAGTTCGTGCAGAAGGGTGCCGTCGTCGGCCTCTCGACCGGCGTCATGGGCGCGATCCTCGCCGCGTGCGGGAGCGCGAACAAGACGGGCGGCGCGGCGTCGTCGTCGTCCACCAGCAGCTCGAGCGCCCCGACGACCAAGGGCGGAACCCTCAAGTTCGGCTCCCAGGTGCCGGCGGCGAGCATCAACCCGCTCACCATTGCCGACGTCGGCGGCCTGAACATGCTGTGCCAGACCGGCCAGTTCCTCGCCTTCGACAGCGTGGGGACGCTGCAGCCGATGCTCGCGACGAAGTGGACGCCGAGCGCCGGCGGCAAGGTGTGGACGTTCCACCTGCGCCCGGGCGTGAAGTTCCACGACGGCTCGACGATGACCGCCGACGACGTCGTCTACACCTTCCAGCAGCTCGCCGACCCCAAGAACTCCTCCAACGCCCTGTCGACGTTCGACGGGGTGCTCACCGAGGCGGGCATCCGCAAGGTCGACGACCACACCGTCGCCTTCCACCTCGAGGCCGCCAACGGGAACTTCCCGTTCGTCGTCTCCTCGGACAACTACAACGCGATCATCGTGCCCAAGGGCACCGACTACGCGAAGTGGCAGAAGACGTTCGTCGGCACCGGGCCGTTCATCCTCAAGAGCTACACCCAGAACCAGGGCGCGGCGTTCGCGCCCAACCCCGACTACTGGGGCACCAAGCCCTACCTGGACGGGACGACGTTCACCTTCTACCAGTCCCAGCAGCCGGCGATCGTCGCCCTGCAGGGGGGGCAGGTCGACGGGATCGTCGAGTTCGTCGCCCAGGGCGCGCAGGCGATCCTCGGCGCCAGCTCCAAGTACACGATCATCAACCAGAAATCCTCGCTGCACCGCGAGCTGTCGATGCGCTGCGACAAGCCGCCGTTCAACGACGCGCGGGTCCGGGAGGCGATGGCGCTCACGCTCAATCGGCCCGACATGGTGAAGGCGCTGCTCGACGGCTACGGCCAGGTCGGCAACGACAGTCCCTTCGCGCCCGTGTTCAAGTCGACGGACACGAGCGTGCCCCAGCGCGTGCAGAACATCGCCAAGGCCAAGTCGCTGCTCGCCGCCGCCGGCCATCCCCACGGGTTCTCGGCAACGCTGTTCACCGAGCAGTACGAGGAGATCCCCGAGCTCGCCACGGTGATCAAGCAGCAGGCGAGCGCGGCCGGCATTGACATCAACCTCAAGGTCGAGACCCAGGACGCCTACTACGGCAAGGCGACCTACGGCGACTCCAACTGGCTCGACGGCGAGTTGAGCCTCGTCGACTACGGCGACCGCGGCGTGCCCAACGTGTTCCTGCAGGCGACGCTCACCAAGACCGGCCCGTGGAACGCCGCCCACTTCCGCAGCACCGAGTACGACAACCTGGTCGCGCAGTACGTGGCCACAGTCGATCTCTCGACCCAGAAGACGATCGCGGGCAAGATCGAGCGGCTGCTGCTCGCGCAGACGCCGCTGATCATCCCCTACTTCTTCGACGGCCTCACCGCGACGACCCAGAACGTGAAGGGCGTCGTGCCGACCGGGCTCTCCCAGGTGTTCCTCGACAAGGCGTCGATCACCACCTAGCCGCGGCGCGGCTCGGCCTGAACCCGATGCTCCTGTTCATCCTCAAACGACTCGCGCTGGCGGTCGTCACGCTGTGGATCCTCAGCCTGATCGTGTTCTTCGCCGCGCAGGTGCTGCCCGGCGATCCGGCGCGCTCGATCCTCGGCCCGCTCGCCTCCGCCGCGTCGGTGCACACGCTCGACGTGAAGCTCGGCACCAACCGCTCGGTGATCGCCCAGTACGGCACGTGGTTCGGCCACATCGTCACCGGCAACTTCGGAATGTCGACCGAGTACCAGTCCGCGGTGGGGCCGATCCTCGGCTCCGCGGTCGTCAACTCGCTGAAGCTGGCGGCGCTCGCGTTCGTGATCGTGGTGCCGCTGGGGATCCTCGGGGGGGTGGTCGCCGCGCTGCGCTACGGCACGTGGGTCGACCGCGTGCTCAGCGTGTCCGGCCTCACAGCGACGGTCATCTCCGAGGTCGTCTCGGGCATCATCCTGATCGCCATCCTCGGCCTGTGGCTGAACGTCCTGCCGATCTCAGCCAGCGGCGGCCAAGGGTTCTTCGGCACCATCTACCACCTGCTCATGCCGGCGATCCCGCTGGTGCTGATCCTGTTCGGCTACATCCAGCAGATGGCCCGCACGGGCACGATCGAGGCGCTCAACTCCGACTACGCGCGGACGGCGACGCTCAAGGGGCTGCCGCGGCGCACGATGATCCGCCGCCACGTGCTGCGCAACTCGCTGCTGCCCACGATCACCGTGATCGCCAGCCAGACCGGCTACCTGCTCGGCGGCCTCGTGCTCGTCGAGTACCTGTTCCACTGGAACGGGATCGGGATCCTCATCTATAACGCCGCGAGCCACAAGGACTTCACGATGCTCGAGGCGTGCGTGCTGGTGATCGGCGCCGCCTACATGATCATGACGCTGCTCGCCGACATCCTGTACTCGCTGCTCAACCCCCGGATCCGCTTCCGGAGCACCGAATGAGCGTCGGTACGGTCCCCGTTGAGTCCGCGGGCTCGCTCGCCGCCGCCCAGGGCGCACCCGACCTGCGCCGGGAGTTCCTGCACTCGCTCACGCGCCGGCCCTCGTTCGTGATCGGTGCGGGGATCATCCTGTTCTGGATCCTGGCCGCGCTCTTCGGCCAGGACGTCGTCGGCAGCCCCTATACCCAGAACCTGCTCTCGATCAACCAGGCGCCGTCGGGCGCGCACCTGTTCGGCACCGACCAGCTCGGCCGCGACATGCTTGCCCGGGTGATCGTCGGTTCGCGCGACATCCTCGTCATCGCCCCGCTCGGCACCCTGGTGGGGACGGTGTGCGGGACGATCATCGGACTCGTCATGGGCTACTTCCGCGGGCTCGTCGACGACATCGTCGGCCGGGTGGTCGAGGCGTTCCTGGCGATCCCGCTGATCGTCACCGGGATCCTCGGCGTGGTCGCGCTCGGCGGCTCGAATCTCACGCTGATCATCGTCATCGGGATCGTGTTCACGCCGCTCATCGCCCGCACCGTGCGCGCGGCGGTGCTCCAGGAACGCGACCTCGACTACATCGCGGCGGCGCGGCTGCGCGGCGAGCGCGCGCCGTACATCATGTTCGTCGAGATCCTGCCCAACATCCTCGCGCCGATCATGGTCGAGTTCACGGTGCGCGTCGGCTACGCGGTGTTCACGCTCGTCGCGCTGTCGTTCCTCGGCTTCGGGCTGCAGCCGCCCTCGCCCAACTGGGGCGCCGACATCTCCAGCAACTACGGGCTGATCGTCACCGGCCAATGGTGGGAGTCGCTGTTCGACGGCATCGCCATCGCCACCCTCGTAATCGGCATCAACATGCTCGCCACCTCAGTCGAATCCACCTTGGACGCCTCATGACCGATTCCTCCATCGCGACCGACCCCGATGTCGAGACCGCCGACGCACTGCGCCTCGAGCACGTCGACATCGGCTACCGCGTCCGCGGCAACCAGCAGCGGATCGTCCGCGACGTCTCCTTCCACGTCGCTCGCGGCGAGTCGTTCGGGCTCGTCGGCGAGTCGGGGTGCGGCAAGTCCACGATCGCGCTGGCGATCGTGCGCTACCTCGCGCGTAACGGCGCGGTCACCGCGGGCGGGGTCCAGATCGACGGCGCCGACGTGCTCGAACTGCGCGGCGAGGCGCTGCGCCAGCTGCGCGCGCGCAAGGTCTCGATGGTCTACCAGGAGCCCGGACGGGCGCTCAATCCGTCGATCATCGTCGGTCGCCAGGTCGCCGAGGTGTACGAGATCGCTGGACTCGGCCGCGACGAGGCCCGTGAGAAGGCACAGGAGATCCTCGGTCGGGTGCGGATCTCCGACCCGGCTTCGGTGATGGGCCGCTATCCCCACCAGCTCTCCGGGGGGATGCTGCAGCGGGTCGTGATCGCGATGGCCCTGGCCGCGGAGCCTTCGCTGCTCATCCTCGACGAGCCGACGACGGCGCTCGACGCGACCGTCGAGGCCGAGGTGCTGGAGCTGATCAAGAACCTGCGTTCCGAGTTCGACACCTCGCTGCTGTTCATCAGCCACAACCTCGGCGTGATCGCTCGCATGTGCGACCGCGTCGGCGTCCTCTACGCGGGCGAGCTCGTCGAGGAGGGCACCGCGACCGAGGTGTTCAACTCCCCGCGCCACCCCTATACGGTCGGCCTGCTGCGCTCGATCCCACGCCGCCAGGAGAACGCGACCGGGAGCACCACCCGGGAGATGCTCGCGACCATTCCGGGCTCGCTGCCCGAGCCGGGCGCGGCGATCACGGGCTGCATCTTCACCGACCGCTGCGGCCTCGCCGACGAGCGCTGCCGCACCGAGCCCCCGCCGATGTACGAGATCGGCGGCGGACGGGGATCGCGCTGCCACTACCACGAGCGCGCCGAGACCGTGCCCGCCCAGCGGGTCGCCAGCGAGGTGGCGGAGGACGGCTCCGACCCCGGTGCTCCAGCGGCGGCCGACGCGTCGACCGACTCGCCCGTACCGGCGGGCGCCCGGGGTGAGCCCGTGGTGCGGATCCGCGGCGTCTCGAAGACCTTCCATCAGGGCAGCGACACGATCCGCGGACTGCTCGACGTCGACCTCGACATCCGCGCCGGGGAGACCGTCGGGCTCGTCGGGGAGTCGGGCAGCGGCAAGACGACCCTCGCCCGCGTCCTCATGGGCCTCACCACGCCCGACGAGGGCGCCCAGGTGTCGCTCGACGGCCACCCGCTCGCACCGCGGGCGACCAAGCGCACCGCCGCGGACCAGAAGGCACTGCAGATCGTCTTCCAGAACCCCGATTCGGCGCTCAACCGCCGACACTCGGTGCGCAAGCTGATCTCGCGCTCGCTGTCGAAGCTCGGGGGCTACCGGGGCGAGGCGCTCACCGCCCGGCTGCGCACGCTGGTCGCATCGGTGCGCCTGCCGGAACGGTTCCTGGCGATGCGGCCGTCCCAGCTCTCGGGCGGGCTCAAGCAGCGGGTGGCGATCGCCCGCGCGTTCGCCGGCGACCCGCGCGTGGTGGTGTGCGACGAGCCGACCTCGGCGCTCGACGTGTCGGTGCAGGCGGCGATCCTCAACCTGCTCACCGACCTGCAGCGCCGCTCGGGCACCTCCTACCTGTTCATCAGCCACGACCTCGGCGTCGTGCGCTACCTCGCGGACCGCATCGTCGTGCTCTACCTCGGGCGGGTGATGGAGGTCGGCCCCGCCGAGCAGGTGTTCGCCGGCCCGCACAACCCCTACACCGAGGCCCTGCTCTCCGCCGTCCCGAGCCTCGACGACCTCGACCGCCTGCGCATCCGCCTCGAGGGCGAGATCCCGAGCGCCGCCGACCCGCCGTCGGGCTGCCCGTTCCAGACCCGCTGCCCGCGGAAGGTGGGCACGATCTGCGAGACCACCGAGCCCGAACTCGTCGAGGAGGAGCCCGGGCACCAGATCCGCTGCCACATCCCGCTCGCGGAGCTCCGGCGGCTGCAGGCGATTCACGGCAGTGGCTCGGCGGCGGGCGATGAGTCAGCCTCGCCGTCGCATCGCTAGCCCGAGCCCGCGGGCGGCAGACGCCCGCTCGCTCGGGGTCGCCCGCTCGCTCGGGGTCGCCCGCTCGTCCGGGGTCGCCCGCGCCGCGCCCAGCAGCAGCGCCGCCGAGATCGCCACGCAGGGCACGATCACCACGAGGTAGGCAGCACTTGCGCCACCGTGGCGCACGAGCGCCCCGGCGGCGAGCGGCGCGGACACCGTCGCCGCCGCCCCCGCTCCGTTGAGCAGCCCGACCACCGCCCCCCCGCCGCGACTCGCGCGCCCGGCGCCGCCGTAGGCGCC
>CAXTTD010000164.1:0-4622 GCA_964246945.1 uncultured Solirubrobacteraceae bacterium
CGGGACCGCCCGCCTCTACGGGACCGCCCGCCTCTACGGGACCGCCCGCCTCTACGGGACCGCCCGCCTCTACACGGGGCGGCGGGCGTCTACACGGGCCCGCCCGCGAGCACCCGGTGGGGCTCGAGCGCGGCCCGCGCCCAGTCAGGCACCGGCGTCGGGGTCCGCGTACCCATCTCGATCCACACGTAGCGCAGCTCCGCCTCACACACCAGCGTGCCGTCGTCGGTCCGGGTGATGCGGTCGCGCAGCGTCATCGAGGTGGTGCCGAGCGCGGCGAGCCCCACCGCGACGTCGATCTCCTCATCGAAGCGCGCGGGCGCCCGGAAGCGCAGTTGCGCCTCGGCCACCACGACGTCGAGGCCCCGGTCGGTCATGTGGGCGTAGCCGCCGAACAGCGCGCGCCAGAGCTCGGTGAGCGCCTGATCGACGTAGCCGAGGTACTGCGCGTTGAACACGGCGCCCTGGGCGTCGCACTCGGCGTAGCGCACCCGCATCCGGTGGGTGAACTCAGGCACCCTCGCTCCCGCCGCCGCGCACGACGAACCCGCGGTCGGCGAGCGCGGTGACGGCATCCTCGAACGCTCCGAAGTCGCGGGCGACGAGCGCATCGACCGGCCGGCCCACGGGGCCGCTGGCCCGTACCCAGCGCCGCAGCGTCGCCGGGCTCACCCGCTGCGACGCCTCGTCGAGCAGCGCGAGCAGGATCGACAGCTCCGGCCGGTGGTCGAGCTGCCCGGAGAGCAGCGTGAGCGGATCGGCGTCGAGCGTCGCGCACAGCTCCTCGTCGCTGAGGCCGAGCAGCTCCATCAGCCGGGCGGCGCGCTCGCTCTGGACGGGATCGGGCATCGCCGGGCTCGCGCGCGCCGGGTGGCTCAGAACAGCTGGTTCTCGCCGCCGAACACGTCGCTCACCGAGCCGTCGGTGAAGATCTGGCGGATCGAGTTGGTGAGCAGGTCCGCGCACGAGAGCACGACGACGTTGTCCGGAGCGCCCGGCGGCAGGGGGATCGTGTCGGTGACGACGATCTGCTCGAAACCCGCCGTGGTGAGGTTCTCCCAGGCGTTGCCGGAGAAGTTCCCGTGGGTGGCGGCAACGAAGATGCGTCGGGCGCCGGCGTCGCGGACCGCCTGAGCGGCGGCGGCGAGGGTGCCCGCAGTGGTGATCATGTCGTCGACGAGCAGCGCGGTCTTATCGCGCACGTCGCCGATCACGTAGCTGATCTCGGCGACCTGCTGGGCGGGGCGCTCCTTATTGAGGATCGCGAGGTCGGCGCCCATCTTCTCGGCGAATTGCTTGTTGAGCTTCACCCGGCCGACGTCGGGGGAAACCACCACGAGATCCTCCAGTGCGAGATCGGAGAAGTACTGGGTCAGCATCCGCAGGGCGGTCATGTGGTCGCACGGCTTCTGGAAGAAGCCCTGGATCTGGCCGGCGTGGAGGTCCATGGTGAGCAGCCGGTCAATCCCTGCCGCCTCGAGCATCCGCGCGACCAGCCGCGCGCTGATCGGCTCCCGCGGCGCGGACTTCTTGTCCTGGCGGGAGTAGCCGTACCAGGGGCTCACCGCGATCACCCGGTGCGCCGAGCCGCCGACGGCGGCGTCGACCATCAGCAGCAACTCCATGAGGGCATCGTTCGTCGTAAGCCCCTCGGCCTCGTTGCCGCACGTCGGCTGGACGATGAACACGTCGGCCCCGCGCACCGACTCGCCGTAGCGGCAGTACACCTCGCCGTTGGCGAACGTCTTCGCGTTCACCTCGCTGAGCCCGACCCCGAGCTTGTCCGCGATCCGGGCCGCGAGCGCTGGATTCGCCCGGCCGGTGACGAGCATCAGGCGCTTGTCGTTGTCGCGGCGCAGCATGCTGGTCGCGGGGGTCGGATGGACGAGATCCATCGGGGCGGTGAGTGTACCTCCGAGGTCCGACGCCTCAGACTCGGTCATGGCCGCTCCGGTTTCTCGGCGGCGGCCCGCTCGGCGCGCCGCTGTGCGTAGCCCTCGACGTTGCTCTGCCGCGCGCGGGCGACCCCGAGCGCGCCGTCGGGCACGTCGGTGGTGATCACCGATCCGGCGGCCGTCCACGCATCGTCGCCGAGCGCCACCGGCGCGACCAGCGTCGTGTCGACGCTCGTCTTCACCCGGCTGCCGATCGTCGTGCGGTGCTTCACGTAGCCGTCGTAGTTGGAGGTGATCGTCGACGCTCCGAGGTTCGTGCCCGGACCGATGTCGGCGTCCCCGATGTAGGAGAGATGCGGGACCTTGCTGCCGGCGCCGATGTCGGAGTTCTTGATCTCGACGAACGTCCCCGCCTTGGAGCCTTCGCGCAGGACGGTTCCCGGCCGCAGGTACGCGAACGGGCCAACGCTCACACGGTCGCCGATCACCGCCTTCACGACGTGGGCGTGGAGCACGGTGGCCCCGTCGCCGACCGTCGCGTCGATCAGCGTCGTGCCTGACCCGATTGTGGTGCCGGCGCCGACGGTCGTCGCGCCGCGCAGCGAGCTGAACGGCTCGATCACCGTGTCCTGCCCGATCTCAACCGCGACGTCGATCTCAGTCGCGGCCGGGTTGACGATCGTCACCCCAGCACGCATATGGCGCTCGGCGATGCGGCGCTGCGCGGCGGCGCTGACGCGCGCGAGCTGCACCCGGTCGTTGATCCCCTCGAGCGCGCCGGGGTCGCCGATCTCGAACGCCCCGACGGTGCGCTCGGACTGCCGCAGGATCGGCAGCACGTCGGGGAGGTACAGCTCGCCCTGGGCGTTGTCGGCGCGAACCTGCGGCAGCGCGTCGCGCAGCGCGCCGCCGTCGAACGCGAATACGCCGGTGTTCACCTCGCGGATGCGCAGCTCGAGCTCGGTGGCGTCGCCGGGCGCCTTGGTCTCGACGACGCGCTCGACCGTCCCGTCGGGCGCCCTGACCACCCGCCCGTAGCCACTCGGATCCTCGAGCGTCACCGTCGCGATCGTGCCCGCGGCGCCCGACTGGGCGTGCGCGTCGAGCAGCGCTCGCAGTGTGGCGGCCTCGATCAGCGGGCCGTCGCCGTTGAGCACGACCACCGTGTCCGCGGGGCCGATGCGCTCCGCCGCCGCCGCCACCGCACCGGCCGTCCCGTTGGTCTGCGGCTGCACCGCGACCTCGACCCCGTCGCCGGCAAACCCGTCGAGGTGCCGTTGCGGGGAATCGACGAGCACCACCCGCCCCGCTCCCGCCTCTCGCGCGGCCGCGATCGTCCACGCGATGATCGGGCGCCCGCACAGCGGGTGCAGCAGCTTCGGCACCGAGGAGCGCATGCGCGTGCCCTGCCCGGCAGCGAGGATGACGACGACCGGAGCGGCCACGACGCGATCGTAGGCGATCGCCGCCGCGGCGCGCGGGGACGATGGGAGGCACGTCGCAAATCCCTCTGTCGAGCTGGGCGAGCCTGACCGTCGGGCGGTGCTTTGATCACGGCGTGTCGATCAGGTTGAGTCGGCCAGGAGTCGATGGGCTGAGCGAGGCCGTGTGCGTACTGCGGGGGTGGCAGTCAGACGGAGGGCCGATGCAGCTGCATCCAGGGGACCTGGGCTGGCACCGGCGGTTCGGCGCGGCGGCGACCGCCACGGCGGTCCGGACCTGGAGCCGCGACGGGCAGATGCTCGCCGTTGGGCTGCTGGACGGTCCCGGGCTGTTGCGACTGGCGATCGATCCTGAAGCTCAACGCAACGCGGCGTTCGCCCAGCGGATGCTCACGGATGTGACTCGGCCGGAGCGCGGCGTCCTATCTACGGCGAGCGCGTCCATCGAAGCGCGACGTGCCGATGCACTTCGAGAGCTGCTGCTCGATGACGGGCGGGCGGCCAGCGAGGCGTGGACACCGCTGTCGCGCGACCTCTCCGAACCACCGAAGGACTGCGGCGTGCGGATCGAGCGGATCGGTTCGGAGCGAGCCCATGTGCGGGCCACTGCAGCGTGCGGCATTCGAGGGATCGACGTTCACGGTCGACCGCTGGCAGGCGATGGCCGCCGGATCGGCGTACGCCGACGCCCGGTGTTTGGTCGCCTACGACGACCGGGACACCGCAGTGGCGGCCGCGACGGTGTGGTCGGCCGGTCCGAGGCGGCCCGGGTTGCTCGAACCGATGGGCGTGCACCGCGACCATCGCGGTCACGGCTACGGCACGGCGATCACCGTCGCCGCAGCGGCCGCCCTCCGGGAACTGGGCTCGTCGAGCGCGATCGTGTGCACACCGAGCTCCAACGTCGGCGCCATCGCGACCTACCAGTCGGCCGGCTTCCAGCAATTCCCTGAAGCGCGGGACCTGCACCGAAGCGCTGAGCGAACGCTCGCGATGCTCGGGTTCCGGTGTCCGCGCTGGCATGCGAGCCGATCGACAATGCATTGACAGGGCAGCCCCCGACTGGGCGCCGAACGCATCGGCCATCGCCTTCGTGGTGAGCTCGTCGCCGGCGATCTGCACCGAGCGACGGGGGACGGCCGCCGCCGACTGCCAGCGACCGCGCCACGCTCGCGTAACAACCCATACTCAGGCTGCGCTACACCGAGTCGCGCGCGCGCCGCGCCGCAGGCACAGCGGAGGCCGCGCCCCCCGCGGCGCGCCCCGCGCCCGTGCTCACCCCCGC
>CAXTTD010000164.1:4632-6022 GCA_964246945.1 uncultured Solirubrobacteraceae bacterium
CCCCGCCCTAAACACCCCCTCCGCCGGCGCCGCTCCCCACCGAGCCGCGCGCGACGCGCCTCAGGCAGAGCGGAGACCGAGCCGCGCGCGACGCGCCTCAGGCAGAGCGGAGACGGGCTCGGAAGCCTGGATCTTGACTGCGCGGCCAGATCATGCCGCCTTGCGCTGGGCATCGGCCTCGTACCAGCGCACCCACTTGCGCACCGCATTGCCCGAGACGCCGTATGCGCGCGCTACCGCCGACCAGTTCGAAGCGGCGAGCTCGGCCACCAGTTGCTCATAGGGCGGGCGCTCAACCTTGCGCCGCTCCGGTCGCGGGTCACGCGGACCCCGTGACCGGCGACCGCATACCGCTGAGCAGTACCTCTGCCGAAGAAACCTTCGAGAGAATCTCTCTCCGCAATGCTGACACTCGCGAGGAACGGTCGAGACCAGGTTGCGTCGACCGCAATGGGTGTCGAGGGTCGAGTTGCAGTTAGGGCAGACGATCCTGAGATTCTCGATGCGGTTGTCATCCGCGATCCCGTTGAGGTGGTCGAGGATGAGACCCATGAAACGCCCGCGCCACACCTCACCTTGGCCGCAGAGCTCGCAGGCTCGCGCCTTCAGTCCTGCGTCGTATAGCCTGCGCTTGAGCCGCGAGCGGGTATAGGTCGAGTGCTCGACGAGTACCTCTTCAAGGGGATGAATCCGCCGCTTCGCATGCAATCGGAGTGCACGTGCCTGATCGAAGTGCTCGGTCGGAATGTGCCACACCTCATCGACCCAGTGCCGAAGAACCTTGTGGTTGCCCCCAGCTGGGCGGAGGCCCAGCGAACGCAGCGCCTCGGTGTAGCTAAACGAGTCCGCGATTGCCTGGCGGGCTTCCTCTTCGGTGTAACGGGGCACGAACGCATGTTCGCGCCTGCTGCGGACGGAACCACCCGCCACGAACTGCGCGCAGTACAGTCAATGAGCTTCTGGGGGGTGGTCCAGTTGGCAGCGACGCCGGGTTTTGGTCCCGGAAACAGGGGTTCAAGTCCCCTCCCCCCAGCTGCTGCTCATCACGCCGTGAGCAGCCCCCGCAGCTCCCCGTCGGTGAGCGGATCGACGAGCACGGCCCGGACGTCGGCCGCGTCGCGCAGCGCCCGCTCGGTGCGCAGCATCCCGGCCTCCCACCCGGCCTCGGACACCCGCCCGACAAGCGCGGCCATCACCGTACGACCGCTGAAGGCGAGATCCACCATCGCGTCGCGGACGGCTGGGTCGGACGCCCGGAGCGCGACGAGGTAGGCGCCGCCCTCGAACACGGGTCCGACGCTCAGCGCACAGCCCGCCCGCAGGTCCTCGAGCGCCGCCGCCGCGATGTCGGGTCGGCCCCCCGGGCGCGGGGGGGGGGCGGCGCGCGGGG
>CAXTTD010000164.1:6032-7130 GCA_964246945.1 uncultured Solirubrobacteraceae bacterium
GGGGCGCAGACGAGCCTGGTCCCCTCGCCCGCCGTGGCGAACGCGTCGCGCCACCCATCTGCCGAGGGCGCGCGGTCGAGCAGCCGCACCGCCTCCGGACCGAACGCGGCGTCCGCCCACGCGCGGGCACGCGCCACGAGCAGCTCACGCACCCGCCGCGCTCGCGGCTCGCCGAGCGCCTCGACGAGGGCCGGCCCCGGCCCGCCACCGGCGAGCACCATGGCGGTCACTGGCGCCGCGCCCGCCGTCACCGGCCGCTCAGCCCTCTGACTCGAAGCGGAACATGAACCCGCCCGGCTCCAGCGCGCCGAGCCCACCGCCACCGGAACCAAGCCCCGGCAGCGTCGCCTCGAGCAACGCGGCGAACACGCCGGGGCTGGCCGCCATCTGCTCGGCGAGCACCGCGAGCGGGGTCGTCTGGCCGGGCAGCACCTCGTTCGCGTAATCGGTGACGAACCCGACGAGCGCGAACGGGAGCTCAAGCTCGCCGCACAGCACGGTCTCGGGGCCGCCGGTCTGGCTCACCGCGCTCACCCCGCAGGCGGCGAGCTGGGCGATCTCGGTCGGGGTGTTGAACCGGGGTCCGTCGACGTGGCCGTAGACGCCCTGCTCACGGGCGCCCAACCCGGCCTGCCCGGCGCCGGCGAGCAGCGCCGCGCGGAGCTGCGGGGAGAACGGGCCGCCGTGGAGGATCCAGTGGCCGCGCGCCGGATCGCCCTCGTGATCGAAGAACGTGCACAGCGAGCCGTCGGGAAGCCGATTGCTCATGAACCACAGGTCGTCGAAGACGATCAGGGAGCCGAGTTCAAGCGTGGGATCGACGGCACCGCAGGCGGTGCAGCCGATCACCGCCTCCGCCCCGAGTGCGTGCAGCGCCCATACGTCGGCGCGATGGTTCACGGAGCTCGACAGTCGCACGTGACCGACGCCATGGCGGGAGATGTGGAGCACCTCCTGGCCCCCGAGGCGACCGCGTGCGACCTCGACGGTGCCATAGGGCGTGAGCACCGGCTCGGCGTGCGGGTCGGCGAAGCCGGGTAGCGAGTGATTCCCCGAACCCGTGATGATCGCGACCGGCATCGGCGGGCGACTCTACCC
>CAXTTD010000165.1:0-6084 GCA_964246945.1 uncultured Solirubrobacteraceae bacterium
GGAGCCGGTCGTCTACGCACCCGCACCGGTCGCTCCCGCGTTCGCCCCTCTGCGCCTGCCCGCGGTGCACAGCACCGGCATCGAGTCGCTCAAAGCAGGGGACAAGGACATCGAGCTGAGCCTCTCCGAGGCCGGGCTCGACGTGATCCGGCGCTCGAGCGGCGTCGCCATCGGGCGTCTGGAGTGGGGCGCGATCACCGCCATCGACCTTCAGGAGCCCAAGCGACGCCGCGGACGCAAGCGCGGCAAGGCGCCGGTGCTCGCGATCCAGACCGGCGGTGGCCAGGCGGCGTTCGAGCTCCCCGAGTCAAGCGACGAGGACGTCAGCGCGACGGTGTCGCCGACGCTGGTCAGCCTGCGGGCAAGCGGCCTGCTGGGCGGCTGAGCCGGGAGCGACTACCCGCCGAGCAGGCGGATGTCGTGAGCGAGCGCGCCCGGGGTGAGCTGGACGGCGGGAAAGCCGATCTTCTCGTAGCCGGACTTGCTGATCACGAACACAAACGCGGAATGGTCGGCCTTCGGGGTCACCGGCTGGATCCCGTACTCACGCCACACCCGTCGCATCTGCGCGAGGGTGCCGTTGACGTACTGCATCCGGCCGGTCATCTCGTGCTGGGCGATGAAGTGCGTGCGGCGGGCGCGGGTGTCCTGACGCGGATCGACGCTCACGCCGATCACCCGGACCGAGCGCCCGCGGTCGGGCAGGTCGTTCAGCGCGCCCTTGACCTGCTCGACCATGAACGGGCAGTCGTTCTTGCACAGCGAGTGGATCCAGGTGAGCACGACGACGTGGCCACGGTCGTGGGAGAGCGTCACCTTCCGGCCGTTCTGGTCACGCAGCGTGAAGTTCGCCGCCTTTACGTGAGGCATGCTGTTGCCCTGGAGTCCGGTGTCGGCGGCGTTGGTGGCGGTTGTCCCCGAGGCGCCGAGGTTCGCGCGGTCGATCACGAGCACGACGGCGATCCCCGCGCACAGCGCGACGAGCACACCGAGCAAACCGCGCTGGAGGTTCGACGACGAGAGCATCCCCCCGATTCTTACACGTCCTCGGTCCCCGGGAGCTGGAGGGATTCCCCGCCGGTTCGCGGTGAGACCAGCCGTTCGCGCATGATCGCGACCGCGTCGGGGTGGGACTCGACGAGCACGTAGCGACGCCCGAGCTCGGCGCACACCGCACCGAGGGTGCCCGAGCCGGCGAACGGATCCAGGCACCACCCGCCCCGCCGGGAGGACGCGGCGACGAACCGCCGCAGCACCCCGACGGGCTTCTGGGTCGGATAGCCGGTGCGCTCGGCGCCCTGGGTGGGCACGATGGTGTGAAACCACGTGTCGGTCGGACGCTTCCCCCGCGCCGCCTGCTCGGGGGAGACGAGCCCCGGGGCCATGTAGGGCTCGCGGTCGACCGCCTCGGCGTCGAAATGGTGGGCGCCGGGCGTGCGCACGTAGACGAGGATCGTGTCGTGCTTGGCCGGCCACCGGCGGCGGGGCTTTGCGCCGTAGTCGTAGGCCCAGATGATCTCGTTGAGGAACGCGTCGCGGCCGAACAGCTCGTCGAGCAGCAGCTTGCAGTAGTGAGCCTCGCGGTAGTCGATGTGGAAGTAGAGCGTCCCGTGCGGGGCGAGCAGCTCCCGGCAGCGCTCCAGGCGCGGCGCGAGGAACGCCAGGTAGTCGCCGAAGGCGTCCTCGTAGGAGAGTCGCGAGAGCAGCTCGGAGCGGTAGCGACGCCCGCCGAAGCCGCCGCGCGGGCCTGCCGGGTCGGCGACGGTTCGCATCCGCGCATGGGTCTGCGCGCGGCCAGTGTTGAACGGAGGGTCGAGATACACGAGGTCGAACGCGCCCGCGGGCAGCCGGCCGAGCACGTCGGCGTTGTCGCCGGCGATGACGAGGTCGTCGTCGAGGCGCAGCGGGTCGCGGGCGGACTGGACGCGCACGGGCGCAGTGACGCTAGCGAGCCGGCCGGGCGGTCAGCACCGGTGGCCTGGCTAGCATCTCGCGACGATGTCATCACTCTCTCTGTATGACCGGGCGTCGCAGCTCGCGCCGGTGAGACGCCTCACGCGCACCCCGTCGGGAGCGAAGCTCGTGAAGTACGCCCTCGGCTCCCTCGTCGCCCTCATCAGCAGCATCATCGTGTTCGCGGTGATGGACTGGCTCGGGATCCGCACCGGGCTTGACTCCGCGGGCGCGTTCGTCGCCGGCGCGATCCCCAACTGGCTGCTCAACCGCAAGTGGGCGTGGCAGATGGACGGCCGGGTCGAGTGGATGCGCGAGATCGTCGCCTACTTCGTCATCTCGATCCTCGTGTGGGCCGCCTCGACGTGGGCCACCGGCCACACCCAGAACTGGGCCCACCGCCACATCAGCCCCGGCGACGGCCTGCAGATCCTCGTCACCACAGCCGCCTACGTCCTTGTGCAGGCGGTGTTCTTCGTGGTGAAGTTCGTGATCTACGACAAATGGGTGTTCGCTGGTCAGTCGCGCATCCGCGCGGCGTTGCGATCGCGCCGCCAGGTGTGGAGCGCGGCGCGGGCGAACCGCACGCCGTAGCCGAGGTTCCCGCCTTTTTTGGTCTCCGTGGCGTGATCGACACGATCGCGCATGGTCGTCGGGACCTCAGCGAGCCGGTAACCGTGCAGCGCGGCGGAGATCTGCAGTTCGGAGGCCTGGTACTGGGGCTGCTCAAGCACCACCTCGGCGGTCACCTGGGCGGCCATCGCCCGCAGCCCGCAGGCGGGATCGGTGACCCGGTGGCGGACGAGCAGCGAGATGAGCAGCCCGAACACGATCACGCCCGCGTGTCGCGTCGCGTCGGTGGTGAGCTCGGTACCGAGGCGGCGGGATCCCGACACGAAGTCGGCACGGCCGGAGAGGATCGGCTCGACGACCCGGCCGATCTCGTCGGCCCGGTACTGGCCGTCGGCGTCGATGGTGACGATCACCTGCGCGCCGCGGGCGCGCGCGAGCCAGTAACCGAGCTTGAGCGCGGCACCCTGGCCGCGGTTCACCGGCACGTCGCACACCAGCGCCCCGACCGACGCGGCCACCTGTGCGGTCGTGTCCCGGGCGCCGTCGACGACGACGATCGCCTCGGTCACGAGGCCCGCGGCCTCGGCCGGGATCTCGCGGATCACGGTGGCGACGGTCGGCGCCTCGTTGTAGGCGGGGATGACGACGGCGAGCGGCGCCCCCAGGCCGGCGGGATGAGCGGCGAGGAAGGCGTCGACCGCGCCGCGCTCGCGGGGGTCGAGCCGCGCGTACTCGGCGTCGGCGAGCTCCGGGTTCTGGGTGGAGCTCATCCGGCGGGCACCTTCACCTCGGCCGGCCCCCGCTCCGGAGGGCTGCCGGACCACTCCTCCCATACCCCCGGCAAACCGTCGGTGAGCCTCGGGTAGCGGGGCGACCAGCCGGCCGCGTGGGCCTTCGACGGGTCGACGACGACGGCCGGCATCTCCCCGGCCTTCGCCGGGCCGTGGTGGAAGGCGATGGTGTGGCCGGAGACCTTCTCGACGGCGGCGATCACATCGAGCACCGACAGCGACTCGCCGGATCCGATCACCGTCGGGCCCGACCATGTCTCGTCGCGGAGCGCGAGCTTCATCGCCTGCACCACGTCTTCGGCGTGGACGTAGTCACGGATCTGCGAGCCGTCCCCGTAGACCTCCAGCTCGGCGCCGAGACGGATGCAGCGCATCAGCCGGGCGATGATCGAGTCCTTCGCCTGCATGCCGGGGCCGTAGACGTTGGTGAGCCGGATCGCCGCGCAGCGCATCCCGTAGACGGCGGTGTACGCCGACATCAGCATCTCATCGGCCGCCTTCGTCGCGCCGTAGGGGGTGAGCGGGTTGAGTGCCAGCGACTCCGAGATCCTCGGGGTGGTCATCGGGCCGATGACCGCGTTGGTGGAGGCGAAGGCGAGCGCGGTGACCCCCGCGGCCCGGCCGCCCCCGAGGATCGCGTGGGTACCGACCACGTTGGTGGCAAACGTCCGCTCGGGCTCCTCGATCGACTTCAGCACCGACATCTCGGCGGCGAGGTGGACGATCGCGTCCATGCCACCGGCGAACGCCCGGGCGACCGCGTCGGGATCGGCGATGTCGCCGATCACGATGTCGACCTTCGGGTCGGGATGGGGCTGCAGATCGATCACCCGCACCGCGGCGCCGCAGGCGGCGAGCTCGGCGACGACGTGGCGACCGATGAAGCCCGAGCCGCCGGTGACGAGAACGCGGCGGCCATTGAGATCTCGGTCGGTCACGAAGGCGCGAGACTAGCGGACGCCTCAGTGGTAGCGTGCGCTTCGCCGTGACCCCTGTTCCGCCCGGCACGGCCCGCGTCTCGGCCCGCGCCCGTGCCCGACATCGGCGCGCCGTGCGGCGCCGTCGGACGCTTGCCGGCGGGTTTGCGCTCATCGTCGTCGTCATCGTCGTCGTGCTCCTCAGCGGCGGTCGGGGACGGATCGCCAGAGCGCCTCCCGGCGGCGTCGCGAGGCTCGCTCACTCCAGTGACCCGTTCGGCTACGCGACGTCGCGGGCCGAGGCGTTCACCCACGCGGGAGCGGCCGGAAACGCGAATGCGCTGTACGCGAAGAGCCCCGGGGGCGCGTTCGCCACCGCCCGGCGCGTCGCCGCGTGGCAGGGCGCGCTCGCTCGCGCGCCCCCCGGCCCGGCCCTCTCCCCCCCGCTGCTCGAGGGCCGCGGGTTGGGGGGGAGCGCCGGCCGCCCGCCGGGGGGCGCGTGCGCCCCCGCCGGCGCGGCGCCGCGGGGCAGGGCGCGATCGCCCGCGCGACCCACGGCACGGACATCTCCCCCACGCTGCTCGAGGGCCTCGTGTTCGTGGAGAGCGCCGGACGCCCGCAGGTGATCGCCGGCTCGAGCGTCTCCGACGCGGCGGGGCTCACCCAGATCCTCGCCGCGACCGGTTCCTCGCTGCTCGGGATGCACATCGACCTCGCCCGCAGCCACGCGCTCACCGCACGGCTCGACAGGGTGGCCGCGGGGACGGCGAAGGGGGACCTCGGGGCGCTTGAGCGGGAGCGGGCCGCCGCCGATCCCCGCTTCGACCCCTCAGCCGCGCTCGCCGCCACGGTGCGCTATCTGCAGGACGCGGAGCACACGTTCGGCCGCGAGGATCTCGCGTTCGAGAGCTACCACATGGGGATCGGCAACCTGCAGACGGTCCTGGGCGACTACGACGCAGGCGCCGCGGTGCCCTATGTCCAGCTGTGCTTCGACGTCGGGCCCCGGCACCACGCGAGCGCGTTCGATCTTCTGCAGAGCTTCGGCGATGACTCATCGCTGTATGGGTGGCGGATCCTCGGCGCGGTGGGGATCATGCGGACCTATCGTGAGGACCCCGCCGCCCTGCGGCGGCAGTCCTCGCTGCAGCTCGCCGACGCCGCCGGCGCCGGCGCCTCGGTGCTGCATCCACCGGGTTCGCCGCGGCGCTTGCGCTCTCCGGCGACGCTCGCGGCCGCCTACCGCTCACGGACGCTCGTGCCGCTGCCGCGCAACGCGCGAGCCCTCGGCCTCGCCTACGACGCGTCGATGGGTTCGCTCGCGCACTCGGTGTCGGCGCCCGCGTCGCTGTACCGGGGCCTTGAGCCCGTCGCCCTGCACGAGCTGCTCGCGATGGCCTCGCAGATCCGCGCTCTGTCCGGCGGAGCGACGCCGCTGCACGTCGCGGCGACGGTGATGGACACCGCGTACCAGAAGGCCGCCGGGGTCTACGAGCCGCTCGCCGCGACCGGCTACCAGTTCGACATCGCGCGCGTGTACCGCTCAGGCGCCCAGGCCCAGGCGTTCCAGGAGCTGCTCGACCGCTTGCAGTCGCTCGACCTGATCGCGTGGGCCCCGGTCGGCGACCAGATCGAGGTGACCGTGGCCTCCGACGCGGAGTCGTGGCGCGGCTGAGCGCCCTGGGGGGACAGGGGCCGCCGGCGGGGCGCCGGCGGTGCGCCGGCCGACCGGCGGCCCCTTCTTCGCCGTCGCGGGCGCCGCCGCCGCGACGCTGCGCGACGCGGGCGTGCCGGTCTACGCGACGATCGAACAGGCGACCGCGGCGTTGCATCGGCTGGCGCCACGGCCC
>CAXTTD010000165.1:6094-7119 GCA_964246945.1 uncultured Solirubrobacteraceae bacterium
GTGTCCGCCGACGGGGCCGGGTCGGCCTCGGCAGCCCCCGGCGCCGCCTCCGCGTCGGCGTCGGCGTTGGCGTCGGTGGCGAGGTTGCGCCTCACCGTGTCGAAGATCGAGAGGCCCTGGCTCACCAGCCCGGCCGCGATCTCCCCGAGGCCGTCGGCACCGTTGAGCACCGTGATGTCGGCGCCCGCGAGGCCCGCCGCCGCCTCGCGCACGATCTGGGGCAGCTGCTCGATGAGCATCCGGTCCAGGGCGACGCGGTTGTGGGCGGAAGACGCCGCGGCCTGGATCGTCGTGCGGTCGGCCTCGGCCTTGGCGAGCAACCGGATGCGCTCCGCGTCGGCCTCGGCGGGTTTCACCACCTCGGCGACGAGCTGCTGCTGACGCAGCTCCGCCTCTCGCTGCGCGAGCTCGGTCTGAGCCTTGATCACCTCGCGCTGGGAGTCGGCCTGTTGCAGCGGGCCGGATTGTCCGGCTTCGGCCTGGGCCTTGTCGGTGTCGGCCTTGTACTGGGCACGGACGATCGCCGTCTGGCGCTCGTACTCGGCCTGCTTGCGCACGGACTCCTGCTGGGCCTCCGCGGCGGCGCGATCGGCTTCGGCCTGCGCGATCTTCGCCTGGCGCTGGATCGCGGCGTTGTGGGGGGCCGCCATCGCCGTGATGTAGCCGGCGCCCATGTCGTCGATCGACTGGATCTGCAGCGAGTCGACGATCAGGCCCATCTTCACCATCTCCGCCTTGGAGCCGTCGAGCACCTCGGTGGCGAGCTTCTGGCGTTCGGTGACGATCTCCTCGACGGTCATCGAGCCGACGATCGAGCGCAGGTGGCCGGCGAAGATGCGGCCGGCGAGCACCGACATCTGATCCTGATCGGAGAGGAATCGCTGAGCGGCGTTGACGATCGACTCGGGGTCGTTGCCGACCTTGAACGCGATCACCGCCTTCACCTGCAGCGCGATCCCCTGCTTGGTGACGCACTGCTCGGCGACCTCGGCCTCGCGCATCGAGAGCGTGAGGAAGCTCGCCGA
>CAXTTD010000166.1:0-3391 GCA_964246945.1 uncultured Solirubrobacteraceae bacterium
GGGCCGACGGCTGGCCCCTCTGGAGCTTCGCGCTGCTCGCCGTCGGCCTGCTCCTGTTGTACGCGTTCCGGCGCTACGAGCGCGGCCACCGGGACAACGCGCTGATCGAGCCGACCCTGCTCGGCAACCGCACCTACCTCAGCGGGATCGCCGTGATCCTCTGCTTCTTCGGTGCCTTCGCCGGTCTGCTGCTGTGCGTCTCGCTCTACGGACAGCTCGGCGAGGGCTGGTCCCCGATCCACGCCGGCCTGACCCTGACCCCGATGGTGATCGGGATCGTCCTCGGCATGACCGTCTCCTTCGCGCTGGTCAACCGGCTCGGACGCCACCTCCTCCACATTGGGATCCTGCTGATCGCGGCCGGCACCGCCGGCATCGCGCTCATCCTCACCGGTGCCCACAGTGCCTCCACCTGGGACCTGGTCCCGGGCCTGTTGCTCGCCGGCGCGGGCGCCGGCACGAGCTTCGCCCAGCTCTTCGGATTCGTCCTGGGCAGCGTGACCATGGACGAGGTCGGATCCGCCTCCGGGGTCCTTGAGGCGACCCAGCAGCTGTCCACCTCGCTCGGCGTCGCCGTCCTCGGAACGATCTTCTTCTCCGCGTTCGGGCATCACCTCCCGACCGACGCGCTGCAGATCACCGCCTGGGCGTGTCTCGCCCCGCTCACCGGCGCGTTTCTGTTCGTCTTCCGGCTGCCCATGCACGCCGGAGACGAACATGAGCAACCCCCGCATGAGGATGCGCGGAGGCAGTCACCCCCGCTCGGGCAACCCTCGTGAGCTCGCCCGAACCCCGGAGGCGCTCGGCGACGGGGGCGAGCCGTATGCTTGCCGGCGATGCACGCGCTCACCGGCACCGTCGGGATCGTCGCCCTCGCGGCCGCCGCGGTGGCGATCCTCGCCCTGCTCACCGCGATCGGGCTCGGCTTCAGCCTGCGGCGGGTGCGTGCGGAGCAGCGGGCGGTGCTGGGTGATCGCCGGGAGGACCTCGTGAGCCACGCCGTCGGCCTGCAGAACGGGTTCGCCGCGCTGCAGGAGTACGTAGAGGACATCGCCACGGCACTCCACACGCGCATGGGGGCTGCCGAGGGCCGGCTCGACGGCGCGGTCGCCTACACGTCGCTCGTGCGCTACGACGCCTACGGCGAGATGTCCGGCCGCCAGTCGGTGTCGATCGCCCTGCTCGACGCGACCCGGTCGGGCATCGTGCTCTCCTCGATCCACCATCGCGACCAAGCGCGCCTCTACGCCAAGCAGGTCTCGGAGGGCACCGGCGAGCTCGAGCTCTCCCCCGAGGAGGCCGACGCCGTGACGGCGGCCCTGCAGGGCGGCTCGCCGGCGCGTCGCTCGGGCGCCGGCGCGCCCGCCGCCCGCTGACCAAGGCCCGTGCGCATCGCCTATCTCGGTCCCGCCGGGACCTACACGCACGCGGCACTGCGCGCGTTCGCGGACGATCCGGCTGACGAGTGCGCGCTCGCGACGGTCCACGACGTCGTGATGGCCGTGCAGTCCGGCGACGCTCAGCGCGGCGTGGTGCCGATCGAGAACTCGGTCGAGGGGTCGGTGAACGCAACCCTCGACGCCCTCGCGTTCGACGCCGACGCGGTCCGCATCGTGGGCGAGACGGTGCTTCCGATCCACCACTGCCTGATCGCGCGCGCGGGGCTCGCGCTGGACGAGGTCCGCGTCGTCGTCTCCCACCCCCAGGCGCTCGCCCAGTGCGCGGGCTTCCTGCGCACCCGCCTGCGCCGCGCGGAGACGCGGACCGAGACCTCGACCGCGCAGGCGGTGCGGTCGGTCCTCCGCGGCTCGGCGCCGTGGGCGGCGCTCGGGCCGCGTGCCGCCGCGGAACGCTACGGCGGCCAGGTGCTGGCGGCCGACGTCGAGGACGTCACGGGCAACGAGACGCGGTTCGCGTGGCTGGCGCGCGATGACTCACCCGACGTTCGGGAGGCCGGAGGCGGCCCCGAACCGACCAAGACCGCGGTTGCCTTCTGGCCGCGTGAATCCGACCATCCGGGCTGGCTCGTCGACGTGCTCGGCGAGTTCTCCCGGCGGGGAGTGAACCTCACCCGGATCGAATCCCGGCCGCGCAAGGTCGGCCTCGGCGAGTACGTGTTCTTCGTCGATCTCGCCGGGTCGATCGGGCAGCCCGCGGTCGCCGAGGGCCTCGCCGGGGTGCGCGCCCACGTCGCCCAGCTGCGGGTGCTCGGCTCGTTTCCCAGCGCCTGAGCCGCCCTCCTGGCGCAGGGGGCGGCCGGTACACTTGGGGCAGACGCGTTATGGCCATCTCTGCCATCCCAACGGACACAGTGAGGTCCGCGCCGCCTTCAGAGCACCAGCGGCGCGGGCGAGAGAGTGGTCGAGTGCTCGTGCTGAACGCGACCTACGAACCGATCAACGTGTGTACGGTGCGCCGCGCGGTCGTCCTGCTGCTCAAGGAGAAGGCCGAGCTCGTCGAGCGCTCGGAGTGGCAGCTGCACTCCGCCAACGCCGAGATGTCCCGCCCGGTGGTGATCCGCCTGGTGAGCTACGTGCGGGTTCCGCGCGACACCCACCGGCGAAAGATCACCCGCCGCGCGGTGTTCGCGCGCGATGACTGGACCTGCCAGTACTGCGGCGCGCGGTCCAACCTCACCGTCGATCACGTCGTGCCCCGCTCCAAGGGCGGGCCCTCGAGCTGGGAGAACATCGTTGCCTCGTGCGCGCCGTGCAACCGGCGCAAGGGCAACACCCTGCTGCGCTACTCCGGCATGCAGCTCGCCCGCCTCCCCCGGACACCGAATCCCCACGTGTTCATCCAGGTGGCGAGCCCGACGATCCCGCCGGCGTGGCGGGCGTACCTCGCCGCCTGAGGTCGACCGGCTGGTTGTCCTCGAGCGCCGGCGGCCGAGGCGCGAGCACGTGATCGCCGGCGGCTTGGAGAACCAGTCCGCGAACGAGGCGCCCGCCGAGGCGAAATCTACGCGGCGTAGCGGGCGGCGGAGCGGGCCCGCGCCTTCTCGGCCTCATCGGCGCGGTCCTTGGGCGGCGCGGCCGTGGTGAGCTGGTCGAGCAGCTCCCGCGAGGCGGCGGCGACGGCGCTCACCGCGTTGTCGAAGGCCTGCTCGTTGGCCTGCGAGGGCTTCGTGTAGCCGCTGATCTTGCGCACGTACTGCAGGGCGGCGGCATGGACCTCCGGCTCAGTCGCGGGGGGCTCGAAGTTGTGCAGCGAGCGGATGTTTCGGCACATACGCGCCAGCCTACGGTGCCGAGCCCATCCGGGCAAGCCGGGCGCGCTTGGCGTCCGCAACGCAACGCAACGCAACGCCGCTCCGCAACGCACAAGGGGCGCCCGCAGCGGCGGCGCCCCGACTTGATTGCGTGGCGTTACCCCCGGGCTCCTGTTCGCC
>CAXTTD010000166.1:3401-7099 GCA_964246945.1 uncultured Solirubrobacteraceae bacterium
CCCGGCCGCGCGGGGCGCCCGCACCCACCCGCACCCCCCCCCCGCACCCCACACGGGCCGCCGTCAGCGACGGCGCCCCTCATGCATTGCGTGGCGTTACCGCCGTGAGCCTGTTCGCCGGTGGGACGACATCCGGCACTCAACTGGCGGCGGTGTACCGGGTTGGACTCCGCTGAGCGGGGCCAGCTCCGACCTAGCGGCCGGACACCTCCAGGGTCCCGCATAAACTGTCAGACAAGGTTAGGACCACCTCCTTTCTCTGGTGACCGGAAGGATATCGAATCGGGGGGCGGCACGGCGCGGCGCGCCGCCGCCCCCGGCCTACTCGGCGGCGCGGAACTCGAGCGGGCGCTCGGGTGGGACGGCGGCCAGGGCCTCGCGCAGAGCGCCGGCGCCGAGGTTCTGCCCGTAGCACGGAGTGCCGGGCTGCTGGCGCCACGAATCGTCGAGCCCACCGTCGTCGACCGCGTCGAAGCCGAGCGCGTCGATGAGTTCGGCGACCGTCGCCCTCGCCGGGGCCTCGTCGCCGGCGTACGGCAACGCGATCCGCTGCGGGTCACCGGCAGGCCGACCGAAGTCGCGCAGGTGGGCGGCCTGGATGTTGTTGAACGCCTTGACGGTGCCGGGGCGGCCGAGCTGCTCAGCCACCCAGCGACTCTCGGTGGTCCCGGTCTCGATCGCCTCGATCCGCCCGTCACGCTGCTGGGGGTAGTAGTTGCCGGTGTCGACGACGACGACCTCGTCCGATACCCCGTCGAGCAGGTCACCCGGCAGGTCCGGCACGCTGCGCTGCGGGATCGTCACCACCACGAGGTCCCGCCCGTGCGCCGCCTGGCTGGCGGTGAGCGGCAGCGCCCCGGTCGCCTTCGCCACCTCGCCGAGCGTCTCTGGCCCCCGCGAATTCGCGATCGCCACGTCGTGCCCCAGTTGCACGAACCGCGTCGCCAGCGCCGACCCGATGTTCCCCGCCCCGATGATTCCGATGTTCATGTCCGCGTCCTCTCAATGGTTGCGCACTCAACTATACGCAGCCCGTTGAGAGAAGCCGCGCGCTCCACCCAGTGCCAGCGCCCACGCCGGGATAGACCGCGCCGCAGCCCGCCGACACGCCGACACGCCGACTCAGTTCAGGTCCGGGCCGGATGGGGCAGTCGCCCCGACTGCCCTTGCGAACGTCCCGTCGTCCCGCCACGCACCGACCCCGCCTAGGACCCAGACTCCGGCGCGGAAGGCGGCTCGAGATCCCCGGAATCGGCGGAGATGTCGATCGGCCCCGCGTCATCGGGCACATCATCGAGCAGCGACGGCGCGTCGGGTTCCTCGGACTCGACCACGAGCGCCACCGCGCTCACCTGGTCGTCGTCGCGGATGTTCATCACCCGCACGCCCTGGGAGGACCGGCCGTAGCGATTGATCCCCCGCACCGACGTGCGCTGCACCATCCCGTTCTGGGAGATGAACACGAGCTCCTGGTGCTCGCGGACGACGAGCGCGCCGGCGAGCGCGCCCTTGTTCTCGGTGAGGGTGATCGTCTTCACCCCCATCGTGCCGCGGCCCTTCACGGGGTACTCGTCGATCGGGGTGCGCTTGCCGTAGCCGTTCTCGGTGACCACGAGCAGCTCCTGCTCGTCGCGGGCGACGTCCATGGCCAGCACCGCGTTGCCCTTCTGGGAGACGTTCATGCCGCGCACGCCGCTCGTGTCGCGACCCATCGAGCGCACCACGTCCTCGGAGAAGCGCGACGCCTGACCGGAGCGCGAGACCATGATGATGTCGTCGTGGCCGCTCGTGCGGCGCACCGCGATCAGCTCGTCGTCGTCGCGGATGTTGATGGCGATGATGCCGTCGGCCTTGATCGGGGTGTTGTAGGCGACGAACTCGGTCTTCTTCACGATGCCGTTGCGAGTCGCGAACACCAGGTACTTGCCCTCGGTGAAGTCGCGGGTGGAGAGCACCGACTGCACGCGCTCGCCCTCGCGCAGCGGCAGCACGTTGACGAGCGCGCGGCCCTTCGCGGTGCGCGAGGCCTCGGGCAGCTCGTACACCTTGGAGCGGTACACCTTGCCGCGGTTGGTGAAGAACAGCAGGTAGTCGTGGGTGGAGGTGACGAACAGGTGCTCGATGTAGTCGTCGTCCTTCAGGTCCATGCCGTTGATTCCGACGCCGCCGCGGTGCTGCTGGCGGTAGGTCGACAGCGGCAGGGACTTGATGTAGCCCGAGTGGGTGATCGAGATGACCATCTGCTGGTCGGCGATCAGATCCTCGATGTCGATCTCGCCCTCGGCGTAGGTGATCTCGGTGCGCCGCTCGTCGCCGTAGGTGTCGGAGACCTCGGTGAGCTCGTCCTTGATCACCTGCAGGACGCGGGCCTCGTCGCCGAGGATCTCCCGCAGCTCCTTGATCCGCTCGAGCAGGTCGGCGTGCTCGATCCGGATCTTGTCGGACTCGAGGGCGGTGAGCCGCGACAGCGTGAGCTGGAGGATTGCCTGGGCCTGGATGATCGTGAGCGAAAAGCGCTCGACGAGACCGGTCCTCGCCGCCTCGCTGTCCCGCGAGGCGCGGATCAGGGCGATCACCTCGTCGATGTTCTCCAGGGCGATGAGCAGCCCCTCGAGCACGTGGGCGCGCTCCTCGGCCTTGCGCAGCTCGTACTTGGTGCGGCGCACGACCACGTCGCGCTGGTGATCGATGTAGTGCCCGAGGACCTCACGCAGCGACAGCGTGCGGGGCACGCCATCGACGAGCGCGACCATGTTCACCCCGAACGTCGTCTGCAGCGCGGTGTGCTTGTAGAGCTTGTTGAGCACCACCTTGGGGATGACGCCCCGCTTGAGCTCGATCACCAGCCGCATGCCGCGGCGGTCGGACTCGTCGCGGACGTCGGCGATCTCGGAGATCTTCTTCTCCCCGACGAGGTCGGCGATCTTCTCGACCACGCCGCCGTCGCCGCCCTTGCGGACCGCGAACGGCATCTCGGTGACGATGATCGCCTCCTTGCCCTGACCGATCGGCTCGATGTGAGCCTTGGCCTGGACGCGCACCCGGCCGCGACCGGTCACGTACGCGTCGCGGATCCCCTCGCGGCCCAGGATGAGGCCGGCGGTCGGGAAGTCCGGGCCCTTGATGTGCTTCATCAGGCCCTCGACGTCGATCTCCGGGTCGTCGATGAACGCGATGGTCGCCGCGATCACCTCGCGCAGGTTGTGCGGCGGAATGTTGGTCGCCATCCCCACCGCGATCCCGGTCCCGCCGTTGACCAGCAGGTTGGGGTAGCGCGCCGGCAGCACCACCGGCTCCGAGCGCGTGCCGTCGTAGGTGGGGGCGAAGTCGACGGTCTCCGCGTCGATGTCGCGGAGCATCTCGGTGGCGATCTTGGCCAGGCGCGCCTCTGTGTACCTCATGGCAGCTGCGCCCCAGCCATCGATGTTGCCGAAGTTGCCGTGACCGTCGACCAACTCGTGGCGCATCGAGAAGTCCTGCGCCATGCGGGCGAGCGTGTCGTAGATGGCGCTGTCGCCGTGGGGGTGGTACTTGCCCATCACCTCGCCCACGATCTGGGCGCACTTCACGTGCTTGCGAGTCGGGTTGAGACCCATCTCGTTCATCACGTAGAGGATCCGGCGCTGCACCGGCTTCAGGCCGTCCTCGACCCGCGGCAGCGCTCGGCCGACGATGACCGACATCGCGTAGTCGAGATA
>CAXTTD010000167.1:0-7087 GCA_964246945.1 uncultured Solirubrobacteraceae bacterium
AGGGACCTCACTCGCACCGTCGGCCGCTAATTCGTCAGCGCAGCCTCGGCCGCTGGCTCGTACCGTCGGCCGCTGACTCGCACCGTCGGCCGCTGACTCGCACCGTCGGCCGCTGACTTGTCAGCGCAGCGCTGCTTACGGGTGCTCGGGTGCCGGCGCGTCAGTCGGCGGAGCGGGCGCGCCCGCCGGGGGAGTGACGGCCTCCGGCTCGGGAGCCGGGACGCGGGCGGAAACCTGATCAGCCCCGAAGGATCCCGCGGCGCCGAGCGCGAGTGCGAGCAGCGCCCACTTGGTGCCCTGCAGGCTGCGGCCGCGAGCATCGTCGACCGACGGACTGCCGGGACCGGTCTCCGCGAGGGCCGCGGCGGCCGCGATGAGCACCAGGTTGTACTCATAACCCTGGTTGGTGACCCATGGCCCGTTGGCCAGGTGGACCTTGCGGATCGCGGTGATCATGGTGGCGATCAGCAGCGAGCTCGCGAGCGGGGTGTAGGCACCGAGCACGACGGCGGCGCCTCCGCCCGTCTCCGCGACGCCGGCGGCGAGCGCATGCGCTTTGCCGGGACGCATCCCGAGCTGGCTCTCGAAGAAACCGCCGGTCGCCTCCAGGCCGTTGCCGTCAAACCATCCGAAGAGCTTCTGGGTGCCGTGGCCGACGAAGTAGCCGCCGACGACGGTGCGGGCAAGCAGGCGTCCGAGGTTCATGGCGAGAGAGCCTAACAGCGACATCGGCCACCTATCCTCGGGGCGCGACGTGGACACGCGGGACCATGAGGAGGTTCGGGATGAAGCTGGAGCAATCGTTTGAGCTCGGCGCGCCGCTGGAGCGGGTGTGGGAGTCGCTGGTCGACGTCGAACGCGTGGTGCCCTGCCTGCCCGGCGCGAGCGTCACCGCACGCAACGACGACGGCAGCTACGACGGCGAGTTCAAGGTGAAGATCGGCCCCACCTCCGCTGCCTACGTGGGTCGCATGCTGATGGAGGACGTCGACAAGGTCGCTCGCCGCACCACCGTGAACGCCGCCGGCACCGACCGGCGCCGCCACGGCGGGGCCAAGGCGACGCTCGTCTCCATGGTGATGCCGGCGAGCGACGGGGGAACCCGGGTCGAGGTGTCGATCGACTACCACATCACCGGTCGTCTTGCCCGTTTCGGCCGCGGCGGGACGATCGAGGAGATCTCCGGCCGGCTGCTCGAGGAGTTCGCGCACAACCTGCAGGCGATGCTCGCCGGCGCGCCCGCGTCGGCCGGGGAGCCTGCACCCGTCGCGGAGCCTGCACCCGTCGCGGAGCCTGCACCCGTCGCGGAGCCTGCACCTGTCGCGGAGCCCGCACCCGCGGCGCCGGTGGTGCCGGCCGGTGACCCCGACGCCGCGATCGAGGGCGCACTGCCGGTCGCCGATGTGCTCGCCGACGAGCCGGCCACCTCGGCGCTCACTCGCGCCCGGGAGATTCCGCTGCCGCTGGTCGCCCTCGTCGTTGGGTTTCTCGTCGCGCTGCGGGTGCTGCGCCGACGCCGGTAGGTCAAGCGCGACCGGTCGCACGACGACGTCGACCCCGAGGTCAGCTCCGGTCCGGCGTCTCCTCGAAGCTCGCCGCCGGCAGCGCGGCGACTATCCCGGTCGGGTTGATGCTCGGGTGGGTGCCGTAGTAGTGCGCGCGGATCTCGTCGAAGTTCACGGTCTCGCGCACGCCCGGCCACTGGTAGAGGTCACGGGTGTAGGGCCACAGGCTCGTGTACTCGGTGAGCTTGCGGACCGAGCACTTGAAGTGCACCTGGTAGACGGCGTCGAAGCGCACGAGCGTCGTGAACAGCCGCCAGTCGGTCTCCCGGGGGACATCGCCGAACAGGAACCGTGACCCGGCGAGCCGCAAGTCGAGCTCGTCGAGCGCCTGGAAGAGCGTCATCACCTCGGCGTCGTAGACCGCCTGCCGGGTCGCGAAGCCCGCCTTGTAGACGGCGTTGTTCACGTTGTCGTAGACGAACGCGTTGAGCGCGTCGATCGCCTCGCGCAGATCCGGCGGACAGAGCTCGACCGGATGCGCCGCGAGCGGCGCGAACGCGGTCGAGAGCATGCGCAGGACGTCCGCGGACTCGTTGTTGACGATCGCGCCCCGCTCGGTGTCCCACAGCACCGGCACGGTGACCCGGCCCGCGAAGCCCGGATCGGAGGCGGTGTAGGCCTCGGCTAGGAAGGCGAAGCCGTTCACCGGGTCGACGTACTCGCCGCCGGTGAACGCCCAGCCGCGGTCGTCGCGGATCGGGTCGAGGTAGGAGACCGGGATTGCGTCCTCCAGGCCCATCAGCGAACGGCCGATCAGGGTGCGGTGCGCCCACGGGCAGGCGCGGCACACGTACAGGTGGTAGCGACCCGCCGTCACCAGGAACTCACCGTCTTCATGGCCGACGAAGGACCGGAAAGCGCTGTCCTGGCGGCGGAAGGAGCCGTCGCCGGCGCTCTCGTCGCCAAGGGAGAACGCGGGGCTCATGGCGGCGAGGGTAGTACGAAAAGCCGATACGCTCCCCTCGGATGAGGCGCGCGCGGGAGGCGACGAGATGCCGGTGAGACGGCTCTTCGCGCTGCCGGGATTCGGCCGGCTGTGTGCCGCCTACGCGCTCAACGAGCTCGCGTGGTTCGTGGGGACGCTGTCGCTGTCGCTGCTGGTCTACCGCAGGACCGGGTCGACGCTCGGCACCGCCGCATTCTTCCTGTGCTCGCAGGCGGCGCCGGCGCTCGTCGCCCCGGTGCTCGTGGGCCGACTGGACCGAGCCTCACCGCGGCGGCTGCTGCCCGCGATCTACTGGACGGAGGCGATCCTGTTCGGCCTGCTCGCGTGGCTTGCACACCGGTTCCTGCTCGGCCCGGTGCTCGTGGTCGTCGTCTTCGACGGAGTGCTCGCCCTCACCGCGCGCTCGCTCGCCAGCGGCGCCCGCAGCGAGATCCTCAAGCCCGTCGGCCTGGTGCGGGAGGGCGGGGCGCTGCAGAGCATGCTGTTCTCGACTGCGTACCTGGTCGGCCCGCTGCTCGCCGGTGGGGTCGCCGCGGTCGGGGGGACCGTCGCCGCGCTCGTCGTCAACTGCGTGGTGTTCGCCGTCGTCGGGATCTCCCTGGTCTCGCCCGCGATCCCGCGGTCGATCGTCCACGAGGGACCCGAGCGCGGCCGGCTGCGCGCCGCCATCGCCTACGCCCGCGGCCACCGACCGGTGGCGAGCCTGCTCGCTCTGGAGACGGTCGCGATCAGCCTGTTCTCGATCCCCACCCCGATCGAGGTCGTGCTCACCGTGCACACACTGCACGCCGGGTCGGCGGGCTACGGCGGGCTGATGGCGGCATGGGGCGGAGGTGCGGTGCTCGGCAGCCTCGCCTACATGCGGTGGCGGCGGATCGACATCCGCCTCCTCATCGGTTCCGCCACCATAATGCTCGCAATCGGCTTCGCGGTGATGGCGGTCTCCCCCGACATCGTCATCGCCCTGGTCGGGGCCGGGGCCGCCGGCGTCGGCAACGGCATCACCGGCGCCGGCTTCGCCACCGAGTTGATGGAGATCGTGCCGCAGTCGTGGAACGCCCTCGTGTTGAGCCTCAGCCAGTCGCTGGGGGTGCTCGCGCCCGGGGTGGGCGTTGCCGTCGGCGGAATCCTCTCCGCGGTGGTCGGGGTGCGGGTCACCTTCGGCATCGCCGCGGGGGGGTCCGCAGCGGTGTCCGGGCTCGTGATGTGGCTGCTCACGCCGGCGCGGATGGCCCCGCCGCCGGGCGCCGTCACCGACGAGGAGGCCGCGTCCGAGGGGGTGGCGGTGGCCGCGCACTCCGGGGTGGCCGCGGGTCGGGCTGACGGTGCGCCGGAGGAAATCGGGGTTCGTTCGGAGCCCGACGCTCCGTCGCTCGCCTAGCGCCGGGGCGCCGGTGCGCTGCGCCTGCATCGACATCGGCTCCAACACGACCCGTCTGCTCGTCGCCGACGTGGTGGGCACGCAGCTGTCGGCGGTGCGCGAGGAGCGGGTGTTCACACGGATCGGGGTCGCGCTCGAGGGGGACGCGCTCCCCGCGTCGAAGTGCGCCGAGGTCACCGCGGTGGTCGCCGGGCAGCTCGCGTCGGCGCGCTCGCTTGGCGCCGAGCAGGTGCACGGCGTGGCCACCGCCGCGATTCGCGGCGCGAGCAACGGGGTCGCACTGCTCGAGCAGGTGCGCGCCCGCACCGGCCTCGCGGTCACCGTGCTGCCGCCGTCTGAGGAGGCGCGGCTCGCGTTCTGCGGCGCGGCGGCGATGTGGACGGGCTCTCCCACCGGTCCGTCGGTCCCTCCGGCGCCGCTCGGGGTGATCGATGTCGGCGGCGGCTCCTCGGAGGTCGTAATCGGATCGCCGAGCGGCGAGATCGCGTGGTGGGCGTCGCTGGCGCTCGGCTCCGGATCGCTCGCGGCGATGGCGCTGCATCACGATCCGCCGACCTCCGCGGAGCTCGCGAGCGCCCGGGCGGCGGTCGCCGCCGCCTGCGGCCGTGTCGGCTTCCACGGCCCCGCCCCGGCGCTCGTGCTCGCCGTCGGGGGGAGCGCGACGTCACTCGGCCGGCTTGCGGGGTGCCGGCTCGACGCGGGCGGCTTCACGCGGGCGCTCGCGCTGCTGAGCGGTGCGCCGGCCGCCGAGATCGCCGTCCGCCACGACATCGACCCGGCGCGGGCGCGGCTGCTGCCCGCCGGCCTCATCGTGCTCGAG
The DNA here is from genome assembly GCA_964246945.1 of uncultured Solirubrobacteraceae bacterium. Classification (GTDB taxonomy): domain Bacteria; phylum Actinomycetota; class Thermoleophilia; order Solirubrobacterales; family Solirubrobacteraceae; genus Palsa-465. Next base: position 4,713 of record CAXTTD010000167.1, read on the forward strand.
GCGTTCGCGCAGCGCCTGGGCGGCGTGATCGAGGTGGGGCGGGGTGGCATCCGCGAGGGCGTGCTGCTAGAAGCTCTCGCGTGATGACTCCCGAGGAGCCGACGCCCGAGCCCGAGTCGCTCCCCGAGCCCGAGCCGGTCCCCATCGCGCCGATGCCGGTGAGCTCGCCGATGACCCCGCGCGAGGCGATCGAGGCCGTCCACATCCGCGCGCCGACGCGCGGCAACCGCCGCCTCGAGAAGCTGCTCGCGAACGTGAACGCCGACCCCCAGCTGAAGGGGTGGTGGCACGTGTCGGCGGTCAACGCGTCTCGCCGGCTCGGGATGAGCGACCACTCGTGGGTGCACATCCAGATCGTGCTCAACATCGGGCTGCGCCTCGGTCGCCTGCTGTTCCGCCGCGGCCTCGTCCCCGGCATCGTCGCCGACTTCGCGATGACCGAGCACGACGCGGAGGTGGTGATCGCGGCCGGCTGCCTCATGCACTGCGTCGGGATGTCGATTCACCGCTCCGACCACGAGCGGATGAGCCTGTTCCTCACCGCCGACAAGCTCGGCGGGCTGCTCGAAGGCGTGTACGAGGAGCCCGAGCGCGCCGTGATCGTCGCCGAGTCGCTGCACGCGATCATCGGCCACCGCTCCGACGGCTCGCCGTTCACCCCCGAGGCGGGGATCGTGCGGGTCGCCGACGCGCTCGACATGGCCCGCGGCCGCTCCCGCATCCCGTTCGAGTCCGGCCAGCAGAACATCCACTCCCTGTCGGCCTACGCAATCGAGGACGTGAAGATCGTCCCCGGCGAGGATCGTGCGGTGCGCGTCGAGATCGCGATGTCCAACAGCGCCGGCATCTTCCAGGTCGACAACCTGCTCGCCGAGAAGCTGCGCGGCTCCGGTCTCGAGGACTACATCGAGGTCATCGCCCACATCGACGCCGAGACCGAGCCCCGGCTGCTCGAGGTGTTCAAGATCTAATCGCCGGGGCGTCTGGCGGGCCTTCGACGCGCCGGGCGGCGTCACATCTCGCTCACGGGCGGGCACCCGCTCGCTCGGTCCTCCTGGCCAGCCACGCCCCCTCGCGAGTCACCCCGCCGATGCCGTCAAGCGCGCCGAAGCGCCGCCAGACGGCGGCCCGTCACCAACCCCCACGCCAGTCGGCATTGGCCTCGCGGGCCTTCTCGGCGTCGTAGCGGGCGTGCTTGCGCTTGTCCAGCCACCATTGCAGGACCGAGAAGACGATGATCACGGCTGGGAAGAACGCGATGGTGAGGAACATGGCGTTGGTGATGACTGGATCGCTCGTCTGGCCGAACCAGCCCTGCCCGCCGTTGTTCCGAACGCCGCCGGCGAAGGCTGCGGGCGCGGAGGTGAGCGCGAGCACGAAGACCCAGGTGATGGCGGTGAGCAGACGGGCGCGGCGCATGGGCGGGAGGGTACCGGATCGCCGGACGGATCCGCGTCAGCCGGCGGACCCGGAAGCGGGCTGGGTGAGCGCCTCGAGAGCGGCGAGCAGCGCCGGGTTGTAGGTCTCGGCCCGGGCGCTGACCTGCATGTGGTCGATGGCCGCCTCGTAGACCCGACCGGCGGCGTGGGCGCCCGACGCCAGCGCGAGCTCCCGCTGCTTGGCCGGCGACACGGCGGTGTCGCGACTCGTGAGCACGACGGCGGCCGGCACGGACACGGTGGGCAGCCAGGAACGTGAGTCGAACCGACCGAGCTCGCGCCCGGCCTCGGCGACGGCGCGGGCCTCGTGGCGCATGAGCTCACCGACGATCCATGCCGCCTCCGGCGAGGCGCCGAGCCCGCTGCGGCGCAGGCCGGCGCCGTAGAAGGTGCGCGGCGCGAGGCCGATGGCGATGCCGAGGACGCCCATCCAGCGCCACGTCCGCACCGTCTCGGGATCCTGGAAGTGCTGGCAGGTCGCGGTGTAGACCGCGCCGGAGACGACGTCGGCGTGGTCGCGGGCCATGAGCTGGGCGATGGTGCCGCCCATCGAGTAGCCGACGACGGTCGCCGGATCGGCGTCGAGCGCGCGCAGCACCCCCGCGGCGTCGGCCGCACAGTCCGTGAGGCGGAAGCGCGCGGGCGCGCGCAGCCCGCGCCCGTGCCCGCGGTGGTCGAGCGCGAGCACCCGGTGGCCCGCCTGGGCGAGCGCGTCGTAGGCGCCGCACCAGTTGAGGTCGGCGGAGACGACCCAGCCGTGGAGCAGCAGCACCGTCCGGCCGAGCGGCGCCTGCGGTGCATCGCGAGGCGGGGAGCTTTCCTGACCGTCACGGTCAACAACCTTCCCCGCCAGCGCGGAGGCGCGCACGAAGAACTCCCCGCGGCCCGACACGGTCACCGTGCGGGCGGGCGGGAGTGCGACGGGCGGAATCGGTG
>CAXTTD010000168.1:0-6075 GCA_964246945.1 uncultured Solirubrobacteraceae bacterium
CACCGCTCCCGCCCCGTCCGTTCCTGGCGCCACGTTCCCCGGACACCGACCGCGGGGGATCGGCGAGCAGCGACGCGAGGCGGGCGTCAGACAGCCCGAGGGCGCCCGAGACGCGGCGGATGAGCTCATCGCGCAGCACGCTCGGCCCGAGGGTGGCGAACGCTGGGGCGAGCTCCGCCACCGCCCGGTCGCGGTCCTCGGCGCTCGTCGTGTCGGTCTTACCGAGGATCCGCTCGACATCGAAGGCCACGAACGGACGGGACTCTTCGATCCGGGCGCTGAGCCCCTCGGCGCCCTCGCTCTGCGCGAGGTCGGCGGGATCGGAGCCCTCGGGCAGCACCACGACCCGCAGCTCGAGGCGCCGCCCGGCGGCGAGACGCGCGGCCCGCAGCACCGCCTCCTGGCCGGCGCTGTCGGCGTCGAGGCAGATCTCGAGCACCTTGACCACCCGCTCAAGCTCGGTGAGCTGCTCCTCGGTGAACGAGGTCCCCATGATCCCGACCGCATTGCGGATCCCCGCCTGGTGCAGGGCGAGCACGTCGGTGTAGCCCTCGACGAGGATCATCCGGCCCGCCCGGGCGGCCTCGGCCCGCGCGAGGTCGATGCCGAACAGGACCTCGCGCTTGTGGTAGAGGAGCCCGTCCGCCGTGTTCACGTACTTGGCCACCGGCTGGTCCTCGCGCATCCGCCGGGCGCCAAAGCCCCGCACCCGGCCGCGGGCGTCGCACGCCGGGAACATGATCTGCTCGCGGAAGAAGTCGAAGGCGCCGGCCCGGGACTTCGTCGAGCGGCGCACGAGGCCGGCGTCGAGGAGCTCTGCCTCGGTGAACCCGGCGCGTTGGGAGCCGGTGAGCACCCGGTCCCAGGCGTCGGGCGCGTAGCCGACGCGGAACGCTCGCAGCGTCTCCTCCTCAAGACCCCGCTCGCGCAGGTACATCCGCGCCGGGCCTGCCTCCGAGGCCTCCCACAGCGTGCGCGCGTAGTAGGTCGCGGTGCGATCCAGCAGCTCGTGCAGACGATCGCGCCGGCGCCGGCGCTCTGCGGCCTGCGGGTCCTCGTCGACGGTCTGGAGCGCCACCCCGAAGCGGGTCGCGAGCGATTCGAGCGCGCCCTTGAAGTCAAGGCCCTCGGTTTCCTGCACGAACGTGAACGCGTCCCCGCTCGCCGCGCAGCCGAAGCAGTGGTAGAGCTTCTCCTCGGGGCTCACGTGGAAGGAGCCGGTCCGCTCATCGTGGAACGGGCAGTTGCCGAAGTAGCTGTTGACCCCGCCGCGCCGCAGCTCGACCCTCGCCCCCACCAGACTGAGCATGTCGACCGCGTCGAACACGCGATCGCGGGAGTCGGCGGCGTACCGGGTCACGGCGCGACGAACGCGTCCGGCACGCTGAGCTCCTCGAAGGTCCGGATGCAGAAGCGGTCGGTCATGCCGGCGAGGTGGTCGGTGACCCGGGTGGCGAGCTCGCCCGGCGGGATCGAGGCGGGGATCGCCTCGGGGTGATCGCAGAAGTGCTCGAACAGGGTGGCGATCACGCCGTTGATCTTCACGTGTTCGCGGGTGGCGACCTCGCCGAGGTAGACGCGGTCGAACATGAAGCGTCGCAGCGCCGCCATCGCCTCGCCGACCTCCGCGCCCTGGACGATCTCGCCGGCGACCGCGGAGGCCTCGACGAGGTCGTGCACGAGGGTGTCGATCCGTCGCGGGCCGCTGTCGCCGAGCACCGCGATCGGCGCCTCGGGCAGCTCGGCGGGATCCAGCACGCCGGCCCGCACCGCGTCGTCGATGTCGTGGTTGATGTAGGCGACGCGGTCCATGATGCGCACGATCCGCCCCTCGAGCGTCGCCGCCTGCGCGCCCTTGCTGTGTGTGACGATGCCGTCGCGGACCGGTTCGGTGAGGTTGAGCCCTCGCCCGTCGCGCTCGAGCCGCTCGACGATGCGCAGCGACTGCTCGTAGTGGCGAAAGCCGCCGCCGAAGCGCTCCCGCAGGCAGGAGTCGAGCGCCGCCTCACCGACGTGGCCGAACGGCGAGTGGCCGAGGTCGTGCCCGAGCCCGATCGCCTCAGTGAGGTCCTCGTTGAGGGCGAGCGCGCGCGCCACCGTGCGCGAGACCTGGGTCACCTCGAGAGTGTGGGTGAGCCGCGTGCGGTAGTGGTCGCCAAGCGGCGCGACGAACACCTGGGTCTTGTACTTCAGCCGCCGGAACGCCTTGCAGTGCACGATCCGGTCGCGGTCCCGCTGGAACGGGGTACGCAGGCCGCACGCGGGCTCGGGAACCGCTCGGCGCGGCGGGTAGGAGCGAGCGGCGAGCGGCGAGAGCGCGGCCGCCTCCCGGGCCTCCACCCGGGCCGCGAACCCGTCGGCCACCGGCCCGGCGGGATGCTCGTGCGCGCTGGGGGCAATCGCGGGTTCCATCGTCTGAGGATTCTGACAGCGCTCGCGAGCTGCGCCGAGGACCGTTGCCGAGTTGTCACACCAGCGGGCGCAGACGCACGTTCGCGTGGTACTCGGTCGTCTCCGCGATCGCCCGCTCCACCTGGCGCAGCATGCGGTCCTCCCCGCCGGGCGAGTCTGCGAGCGGGGAGCCGAGCGCGGCGATCAGGAACCGGTAGGCGTCCTCGGACAACGGGAACGAGGCCGCCTCGCACGCCGCGCACACCACGCCGCCGGACGCTCCGGAGAAGCCGCGCAGGTGCTCGGTCTCGCCGCACACCACGCAGGCGGCGAGCTGGGGCACGATGCCCGCGGCGAGCAGCAGCTTCAGGCGGAACGCGAGACCGTTGCCGGCATGGGCGTGCGCCGGGTCAGCGCTCAGCAGGGCGAGCTCGTTGGCGAGCAGGTGGAAGACCTCGGGGTGGGGCTCGGAGGTCTCGAACAACCGCCCGACCGCATCGCACGCGCGCGCGGCAGCGTCGAGCGTCGCGGCGTGCTCTCGCACGCCGGCGTGGGTGGCCACCGTGTCGACGCCGGTCACCGTGAGCAGGTCGCTGCGCCCCTCGTGCAGCTGGGCGTGGACGCGCAGAAACGGCTCCAGACGCGCCCCGAACCGGCTGCGCGAGCGCCGGGCGCCCTTGGCGATCGCCGCGCGGCGACCGTGCTCGAGCGTGTACAGGTGCACGATCCGGTCCGCCTCGCCGTAGCGGATCGAACGCAGCACGATCGCCTCGGCGCTCAGCGGTCCGGGCATCGCCCGCCGCCCCCGGGCGGGGATATACTAAGTAAAGTTATGAAGCCCGTCACGCTCTACACCACCGAAGCCTGTCCGTTCTGCACGAGCGCCAAGAAGTTGCTGGCCAAGCGCAACGTCGAGTACACCGAGATCAATCTCGCACGCGATCCGGACGGCCGCGAGAAGCTGACCGAGAAGACCGGGATGTACACCTTCCCCCAGGTCGTGATCGACGGCAAGAGCATCGGCGGCTTCCAGGAGCTGCTCGCCGCCGATCGCGCCGGGCGACTGCCCGAGCTGCTCGCTGCGTAGCGCCCGCGGCGGCGCCACGCAGCGCGCGGCTCGTCAGCCGGTGCGAATCGTGGTCTCGAGCGTCGGCCCGGAGGCGAGCGTCTGGTAGACGACGCAGTAGCGCTCGGTGAGCCGCTGGAGCGTCGCCAGCTGTTCGGCGTCGGCCTCGGTCTCGAGCTCGAAGGCCAGCCGGATCGCCTGAAAGCCGACGGGAGCGTCGCGGTCGACGCCGAGCGTGCCGCGGAAGTCGAGGTCGCCCTCCGCGCGCACGCGCCCGGAGCTGATCGCGATCTCCAGCGAGGCCGCCACCGCCTGCAGGGTCACTCCCGCGCACGCGACGAGCGCCTCGAGCAGCATGTCGCCCGAGCACAGCAGCGATCCGTCGCCGCCGGTCGCCGGGTGCAGCCCGGCCTCCGCGAGCACGCGCCCGGTGTGGACCGAGCACGACACGCCGTCGCCGAGGCTGCCGTCAGCCGACAGGGTGACGAGCGCGTCCCCCGGCACGTCCCGGTAGCGTTCCTTCAGCGGCGCCTGCACGGCGCGGAGCTGCCCTCTCTCCATTGGGATGATGCTAGACCGCGGCCCTGAGCGGGGGTGCCGCTACCGGGAGCCGCCGAGCTCGGGTGCGTCGGCGAGCACGCGATGGATGGCGCGAGCCGTCACGAGCGTGTTGAGCACAAGGTCGGAGATGAGCCCGCCGGGGCTGATGTGGAGCTCGCTGAGCCCGGCGCGGCGGACGATGGTCACCTGCGCCCGGCGCACTCGGTTGGATCCGGTGCCGACCACGATCGTGTCCGCGCTGCCCGGGACCGGCTCGCTGAACGGCGCGCGGGTCTGGCGCATGCCCGGCAGCACGTTGTAGGTGGGCCCGAGACCGCGGCGCAGCGTCTCGGCGACCTCCTCGGTGCTGAGATCGGCTCGTCGGACGGTGATGGTGAACATGTCCCTCCTGTCAGGTGTCACCGGCGCGCGCGCGGCCGCGGCTGGCAGCGCTCGCACACGTAGGTACCCCGCCCGCCGACCACGAGCTTGCGGATCGGAGTGCCGCAGCGGGGGCAGGGCAGCCCCGCGCGCCGGTGCACGAGGAACTGGTCCTGGAACGATCCGTGGGCGCCGTCGACGTGGCGGAAGTCGTCGATGGTCGCGCCCTTGGCCGCGATCCCGGCGGCGAGTGAGGTCTCGATCCCCGCGCGCAGCGCCTCGAGCTGCCCGCCGCGCAGGGCGCCGGCGCGGCGCAGCGGATGGATGCCCGCCCGGAACAGCGCCTCGTCGGCGTAGATGTTGCCCACGCCGGCGAGGTTGCGCTGGTCGAGCACGAACGCCTTCACCGGCGCGCTGCGCCCACGCGCGCGCTCGCGCAGGTAGGCGGTGGTGAACTGGGGGGTGAGCGGCTCGGGGCCGAGCCGCGCCCCGAGATACACGGCGCGGGCGGCGTCGCTGTCGAGCAGGTGGCCGGTGCCGAACCGCCGCGGGTCGACGTATACGAGCTCGTGGCTGTCGTCGAGACCGAGCCGCACCCGCGTGTGAGCGGGAACGGGTGCGGGGTCGAACAACAGCGTCCCGGTCATCCGCAGGTGCATGAGCAGCGAGGCGCCGCCGGAGAGCTCCCACACGAGGTACTTGCCCGCCCGCGCGATTCGCTGCACCCGTCGCCCGCGCAGCCCGCGCTGCACCTCCTCGCTGGGCTGGGGCATGGTCCACCGGGGGTCGAGGATCTCCACCCGCTCCAGGCGCCGCCCCTCGAGGTGGGGCGCGAGCTGGCGGCGGATCGTCTCGACCTCGGGCAGCTCGGGCATCGCAGTATCTATAGCCGTGCGGGGGCGGCCGGCATCAGAGAAACGAGGTGCCGGGCAGCGAGTCCTCCTCCGCCCCGGCGAGCCAGTCAAGGACGCTCGCGCCGACGTCCGCGAGCGGGCCATCCCAACGCCGCCCGGCGTGGCCGCGCACCCGGGCGAGCAGCGGCGCGTGCTCGCGGGTGTGATCGGTGCGCGGCGAGGTGAGGTCGACGCCGTGGTCGGCGGTGAGCACGACCAGATCCTCGTCGCCGAGTTCCGGCAGCCAGCCGGCGAGCCACGCGTCGATGCGCTCGAGCGCCCCGGCGAACCCGCTGAAGTCGTGGCGGTGGCCGTACACCTGATCGGTCTCGATCAGGTTCACGAACACGAAACCGCCGACGAGCGCGTCGCTGAGCCGACGCGTCTCCCGCATCGCGATCGCGTTGGTCGCGCCCGGGTGCTCGACGTCGACGCCGCGTCCGGCGAACAGCTGGCCGACCTTGCCGACGGCGTGAACGGAAACGCCGTGGGCCCGCAGCGCGTCGAGGTAGCTCGGACCGGGCGCCAGGGCGTAGTCCCGGCGCCCGTCGGTGCGCGCGAACTCGCCGAGGGGCCCGGCGAAGGGGCGGGGGGGCCCCCGGCCGGGCGGGGTCACGGGCGGGAGCGCTTGCCTTGGCTCGTTCAGCAAGCGGGGTTTTCACCCCGCGCCCTGCCATCGGGCCTCTCACCCCTTCAGTGGCTGATCATCCATGGGCGTGCGCCGCCGGTCTTCGGCGCGACGCTCTCGGCGGTCCGTCTGCCGCCCGACGCCCGGCGGCAGCCCCCGCAGCCCGGCGCGTGCGC
>CAXTTD010000168.1:6085-6715 GCA_964246945.1 uncultured Solirubrobacteraceae bacterium
CGGGGCGCCCGGCGGTCGCCCGGGCCCCGGGGGGTGCGCGCCACCGCGCCGCGGGGCCGGGGGAACGGCCGGGCTATCACCCGCCCGACGGCGTGGGCGGCGGGCAGGGCGGCGCGGACCCGGGCGCACGTCGCGTAGAGCGCCTCGGGGGCGAGCCGGTCGACGTGGGCGGCGATCTGCAGCACCGAGTCCTGGCTCGTGTACACGATCAGCGAGCCGGTCGACAGGTGCTCGGCTCCGAAGGTCTCGATCGCGTCGATCCCGTTGTCGGGTCGGTTGCAGAGGATCCCGCGCCCACCGGCGGCGTCGCGGATGATCGCGAGCACCTCCGCGGGGAAACCGTCGGGATAGGTCGGCGCGGGCGCGCTCGCGACGACGCCCATGAGCTCGCGGTGGCCGGCGGTCGAGTCCTTGCCGAACCCGAGTGCGTGCAGCGCACCGTGCACCACCGGCTCCGGCACCGGAGCCACCCCGGCGAGCGGGAGCACGTTGCCGAGACCCAGCGCGCCGAGCGTCGGCAGGTAGAGGCCCCGGAGGTGCTCGGCGAGGTGGCCGAGCGTGTTGGTGCCCGCGTCGCCGTAGTCGGCGGCGTCGGGCAGGGCGCCGATCCCGCAGGCGTCCATCACGATC
>CAXTTD010000168.1:6725-7075 GCA_964246945.1 uncultured Solirubrobacteraceae bacterium
CGCATTACGTTCCCGGCTCGCCGGATGGCAAGCGGCCGGGGCGGGTGGTGGTGGGGGTGGGGGCCGTGCGTGTGGGTGCCCGGGGGGCGGTTGTCGGGGGCGGCGGGCAGGGCGCCGATCCCGCAGGCGTCCATCACGATCACGAAGGCGCGGCGCACGGCACAAGTCCGATCAGCGCGGGGCGCCCGCGTCAGGCGCGATCGATCTGCGCGCGGGGGTGAGCCTCGAAGTACACGTCGCGCAGGCGCTCGGTGGAGAGGTGGGTGTAGATCTGGGTGGTGCCGATGTCGGCGGGGCCGAGCATCTCCTGCAGCGCGCGCAGGTCGCAGCCGCCGGCGAGCTGGGGGGTG
>CAXTTD010000169.1:0-2876 GCA_964246945.1 uncultured Solirubrobacteraceae bacterium
TCCCACTCGTCGGCGCGGCGGCCGCGAATGGGTGAAACCGGCACCGGGAGTGCCGAGATGCCCCGATCGTCTCCGTTCGGCGCGCGAGTGGGACGAAATCCCCGCCGGGCCCTGCGCCGGCCAGTCCTGCGCCGGCCAGTCCTGCGCCGGCCGGTTCTGCGCCGGCCGGTCTAGGCGCAGCTCAGATGGCAACCGCGGTGGCGCCCGCGGCGTCGAGCGCCGCCTCCAGCCGCGCCCGGGACACGATCCGCTGACGGGCCCCGAGCGCCTGGGCGACGTGGTGCGCGGTCCGCTTGCGGACACAGGCCATCCGGCTCCCGGCGCCATCCGGTCGCTCGAGCGCGAGCGAGGTCATCGACACCTCGGGCAGGCCGCAGGCGACGACCCACGTGAACGGCGCGAGGTCGTTCTCGACGTTGAGCGCGAAGCCGTGGGTGGTGACTCCGCGGGCGACGTGCACGCCGATCGAGGCGATCTTGCGCTCATCGACCCACACGCCGGTGTAATCGGGTCCGTCGGCCACGCGGGCGCGGGCGCTCACGCCCTCTTCCTCGAGCACCGCTACCAGCGCCCGCTCGAGCGTGCGCACGTAGGCGACGACGTCGTCGACGGCGACGATCGGATAACCGACGAGCTGGCCCGGCCCGTGGTAGGTGATCTTGCCGCCGCGGTTGACCTCCACGATCGCGATCCCCCGCTCGCGGTACCAGTCCTCGCCCATCGTCAGCTCGCCGGGCGCCGAGCGCCGCCCGCGGGTTTACACCCGCGGATGCTCGAGCAGCAGCATCACGGCGGGCACCGCGCCCGCCTGGCGGGCGGTCCGGATCCGCTCCTGCAGTTCGAGCGCCTCCGCGTAGTCGACCTCGCCCAGCTGGGCGACCCACAGCTCGCGGCGTGCGCGGTCCATGGTTCGAGCTTAGAGATCCGCCCGCGGCGAACGCCAGAGGTTGACGCGCTTCAGTCGTTGTCCCCGTCGACGGCGCGCAGTCCGGGCCGGCTGTCGGGCATGGGCTCGTCGAGCTCCGCAGACAGCGCTTCGGTCTCAAATCGGGCGAGCGCCTGCTCACATGAGGCGACGGCCGCGGCGGCCTCCTGACCGCCGGGCGCGTCGAAGTAGTCGCGCGCGCGGATCGCGCCGAGCCATTTCAGGTGGCGTGCGAGGTCGACGTCGGATTCCTCGAGCTCCGTGTAGGTGGTCCGGCCGCGTTGACGCTCGAGGTGAAGCTCGTTGCGGAACTCCTTGGTGCTCTCGACCATCTCGCGGTATTCGTCGGACCGCTCGCGCTGGATCGCGTCGATGACGGTGGCCTCCTGCTTAGAGTCCGTCAGGCGAATGCGAAGCATCTCGCCGGAGCCGCCCTCCGCGCGCAGTCGGGTCACGAGTCGCGCCACGGCGCGCGTGGTCTTCGGCGTCGCCGGGAGCAGGCACACGGACTGCTGCAGGTAGTGGGCCCCCAGACTGCGCAGATTGCGCCAGGCGTACACGCGAAGAGTGGAGGTGCCGCCCGGCGGGGTGGAGACGGTGATCAGCAACCAGTCGTGAGCCACGGGATCACCATGATTCCAGACGGGCGACATCTGGCCGGTGACGCATCATGCGTTTCATGTCATGTGCAACGCTCGCGTCGCTACGCGGAACGGGTCGACGACGAGCCATTATCTGGCAGGTTGGGGTGGCTCACGGCACTCCGGTTGACCGGCTTGACGCCACGTCTTGATCGTGTTTGAGTATCGCGAGGATGGTCTTTTTGAGCGGTCGCGTTACGTTCACCACACCACAGGTCTGGAGGGGTTTTTATGGGTTGGTTGCTGTTAGGTACCGACAGCCTGATCGCGTGTATCGCGGTTGGTGCGCTTGTCAGTAAGCGATCGTGGGTGCCGCTCGTCGCGATCTTCGGCGTGTCCGACGGGTTGGGCACGCTGCTCGGGATCACACTTCATCTGAACGTGTCGGGCACCGCCTCCGCCATCGTCGAAACGGCGTTCATGGCGGGTCTCGGCGTGTACTGGCTTAGTGTCGCGGTGATGTCGAAGCAGATGCGTGGCACCGGCTGGGCGTGGCTTCTGCCGTTGATTCTCACCATCGACAACATCACCTACGGGACCATCGATAACGCCTGGTCGCACGCGGCCGGGGTGCAGGCCGTGGAGACGGGGCTCTCGAGCGCGATCCAGGCGGGTATCGGCATCGCCATCAGCGTCGCCGTCGCGAGGTCGGCGCCACGCGTGATCGACGCCGTGCGCGCGCACCGCGCCGGTGGCGGCGTTGCCGTCGCCACGAGCGGTGGCGGCGCTGTCGCCACGCGTGGGAGCACGATCTCTCCGGCCGCTGTCCCGGCGATCGCCGGCGTGGCCATGATCCTCGCCGCGATCGCGAACCTGCTGCTCGGCTGACGTTGCCTGGTGTCCTGTGTGGCGCGAGGCTGCTACCGAATCCGCCACACGGAGCACCAGCACCGGAAACGCGAGTCGGGGTGACGTTCGCCCGTCGCTCCGACTCGCACGGCCGCCGCCGCTGACCGGTACGCGCCGGGATGGCGGCGCCGTTCTCACCCATCTGGGGGGCGCGGTATCCCCGTGGCCCGGCTCGCCAGCTCGCCAGCTCGCTACGAGCGCGGGGTGCCGGTGCCGCGACGCGAGTAGCCGACCGCCCGCACGGCGTCGATGGCGGCGGCGAGCAGGAAGTCGAGGATCGGTCGCGGGGTGCCGGGCACGTGCACGAGGTACAGCCGCAGCGCGCCGAGCACCGGCCGGGTCATGTGCCGTTGCAGCACACCGTCGTCGAGGAGCGTACGGACGAGCTGGAGCGGCACGATCCCGGCGCCGCCCCGCCCGCACGAGACCGACGGTCACCGGCAGGCTGTTGCAGGTGCTGA
>CAXTTD010000169.1:2976-7005 GCA_964246945.1 uncultured Solirubrobacteraceae bacterium
GACGGTATCCAGCGCGCGCTCGGCGTGGCGGCGAGCGAGCAGTCCGGCGGTGGTCGGCTGCACGCGGGCGCCACGGCGGGCGAAGAGCGGTGCCCCGCAGACCTGCTCGAGCTGGCGCACGCGTCACGACATGGCGGGCTGGGTGACCCCGAGCTGGTCCGCGGCCGCTCGAAAGCTGCCCAGTCGGCAGATCGCCAGCACCGTCTTGAGCTGATCGAGGGTGATCCCTGACATAAGCCAACTTCTCAGGCCTCGCGGCAATAACTGATAGTGTCATCGGCAGTCACTGTTACCGTCACCGCATGGCCGATCTTGCCTTCGGCCGTCGGAGGATGAGTGAAGTGACAGCGAGCCGGGTGCTGACCGTCGATGCCCACGTCCATCTCCTGCGCCGCACCACTTGTCCCATGCGCTCCTCATCGCCCCGAGCCTCTACGGGTGTGACAACGACATCCTGCTCGGGGCGCTCGACGATGGGCACGGCCGGCTGCTCGGCACCGTGAGCCTGCCCCCCGGCGGCGGGGACCTCGCGCTCGATCGGCTCGCCGCCCGTGGGGTGCGCGGCATCCGCCTGAACTGGATCGCGGACCGGCGCCCGGACGCGACGACGCTCACCTACCGCCGGTTGTTGGAACGGGCCGCGCGTCGGGGTGCACATCGAGGGTGCTGATCGAGCCCGAACACCTCCCGGGCGTGATGGAGCCGATACTCGAGGCCAGGGGCCGAGCTCGTCATCGTCACGTGGGGCTGCCCGATCAGTCGATGTCGCCTCCATCGACGCGGTGACCTGACGGGGCGCGCCGCTCGCCGCGCGCCCCGTGCTCGCTTTTAGGTATAGCCGCGTACTGCGTCAACCACCGAGAATGTCGCGCGACGGGTCAGGACCCGTCGTTGGCGAACGGCGCGTAGGTCCGGCACGGCTCGCCGCGCAGGGCGTTGCAGTTGGCCGGCAGCGGAGTCGGAACCGAGATCGAGGGGACGACCGGCAGGGTCAGCCGGGAGTCCAGCGTCTTGGAGTAGCCGACCGTGACCTTGGCGGTCCCCTTGGCGCTGGGCTGGGCGAAGGACCAGATCGGCTGGTCACCGCCGATCGAACCGATGATGACGCGAATCCGCGAGCCGGCACGGTACGCGTGGCCCTCGTAGTAGAGCGGGATGGTGATGTGCGTCCAGCGGTCGGGCTTCAGTGGGATCAACTGGGACTTGCGCAGCGTCTGGGAGGCCTGCAGTGAGGTGCTGCCGGGCGTCAGCCGGCTCTCGTCGCCGCGCAGATATCCGTTCTGCACGTAGACCTCCTTGCCGTCAGGCCGCACCTCGGTGATCGTCGCCTGCAGGTCGACCGCCGGCCTGGTCGACTTCACCCACAGACTGGCGGTGCCGGCCCCGACGACCACAGTGTTGCGTTGCAGCGGCGCGGTGACGAACGACACCGCCTGACCGGCCGTGGGCGACGCCCAGTGGTAGTTGGGCAGGGTATTCCACAGGCCCCCGGCGCCGGTGTTGCCGTGATAGTCGGTGACCGTGCCCTCGCGAGAGCTGTAGGTGAACGAATCGGTTCCGTGGGCTCCCGTCGACGGAGAGAGCACGCCCCCGGGGGCGAAGTACCACGAGCGCGCCACCGTCCCCGGCAGCGGGAAGCGCGAGGCGGTCGCGGTGAAGGCCGGTAGCGGGATGCCCGGGGCGTTGCCCGCGGCCGCGCCGCTGTCGAAGCCGACGGTGACCTCCGGCGTCTTGTCGAACGCCGCGAGGGCGCTGGCGTAGGTCGGCTCGGACTCGACGGGATCGGCTGGGACGTCGTTGAGCTGGGCGTTGTCGATTCCCATGATGATCTTCAACAACGAGGGTCCGACCACGCCGAGCTCTGACGCGAAGCCGAGCTGCGCCGACTTGCCTGCCCCGAGGTCGACGTTGAGCACGGGTCGTTTGTGGGCCACGTAGAGCTCGTAGAAGTCGATCATTCGCGTGAGCGTCTCGGGATCGAGCGAATCGATATGGGTGCCGTTGGTGAACGTGAACCACTTGCGGCGAGTGCCGGTGAAGTGCTCGGCCAGATCGGGGCAGTGCGCGCCAACCTGCTCGTCGGTGAACTGGCAGGCCATGAACGTCGCCGCGTGGATCTTGTGCACGAAGGTGATCGGATCCAGTGGATTGGCGACCTTGGGCACGTAGTACTGGTTGGCGTGGATCTTCTTGATCAGGTTGTACGCCTCGCCGTGCAGCGCCTGGTTGGCCTTGCAGGTCTGATCGCCGTCCTTGATGCGCTTCAGCGCGTACGCCTGGTCCGCGGTGGTCGAGAACGGCATGGCGTCGTCGACGCGCTGCACCGCCCACGAATAGGCGAATCCCGAGTTGAGGTCGCCACCGGGATACAGCGTGGTGATCGTCGAGTCGATCGGCGACAGCGGCGCGATCGCCTCCAGCGCCGGTGGATCCTCGGCGGCGGTGAACAGCTGGCTGATGCCGCCGTAGGAGATCCCGAGCATCCCCACCTTGTGGTCGAGTACCCAGGGCTGATGGGCGATCGTCTGGATGACGTCGTAGCCGTCGAGGCTCTGGTTGGGCTCGAAGTAGTCATAGGCGCCGCCCGAGCAACCGGTGCCGCGCATGCTCACGTCGACCACGGCGAAGCCGAGCAGGTTGGCCAGCTGCGCGATCCCGTTGACCGGACCTGTCGGGTTCGCGTACCCGTAACCGGCGTACTCGATCAAAGTCGGATAGGGCCTGCTGACCCTGACGATCGATGCGTTCTCCCGGAGGCCGGAGCCGCCGAGCAGGGACGTCGCGTCGGTCGCCTTCGGCAGATGGACGTCGATCGCGAGCTTGGTGCCGTCGCGCGTGGTCAGGTACCCGTAGCCGGCGTGGATCTTCTGGTGGTAGGTCGCGGTCGACAGCGGCGCGGGGCGGTCGGTGTAGACCCGCAGCGGACCGGAACGCCGGGTTGCGGTCACGATCCGATAGCCCGCAGCGGGCGAGACGTCGCGAAACAGGATCCCGCCCTGAGCGTCGGCGCGCGCGGTCTGCACCGTGCGGCCCGCGGCGTCGAGCAGGCGGACGCGCGCGTGCGGTACGACGCCGGTTGCGTAGGCCTGCTCGGCGCTGCCCCGCGCGAGGAATCGCGTCGCGGCGCCGGCAATCGAGGTGGCGCCGAACATCGCCCAGAGGGCGATCGTGACCGACGCGAAGACGATCACGGGAGCGACGATGGGACGGCGGAGGTGAACCCTGTGTGAACGCATGGCGGTGATCCTTCCAGATCACCGCCCTGCGAGGGTGAATCTTCAGTCCGCCGGGTTCTCGAGCCGCGAGCGGAGCGCCGACAGGAACTGGGCGGCGAGCGCGCCGTCAAGCGCCCGGTGGTCCCAGCTCATGCCGAGGATCGTCATCGCGCGGATCGCGATCATGTCGTTGCCCTCGGCGTCGCTGATCACCACCGGTCGTTTCACCACCGCCTCGAAGTCGAGGATCGCCACTTCCGGCTGATTGATCACCGGGGTGGCCATGATCGAGCCGAACTGGCCGGGTGCGGTGACGGTGAACGTGCCGCCGCTGACGTCGTCGGTGGTGAGCTGCCGGGCGCGGGCGCGCATGGCGAGCTCGCGGATACGGGCGGCGAGGCCCTCGACGGAGAGCTCCGAGGCGCGGTGGATGACCGGTACGATCAGCCCGTCCTCGCCCAGCGACACCGCGATCCCCAGGTTGATGTCGGCGTGGCGGGTGTAGGCGTCGCCGTCGAGCGTGGCGTTGAGCGCCGGATACTCGTGCAGCGCCTGCACGGTCGCCCGCGCGACGTACGCGAGCGCGGTGACGCCCGCCGCACGGCGTACCGATTCCACGCGGGTCATGTCGGCCTCTGCCCACGTCGTGCACGTGGCCGCCACCTCGAGCGATCGCTTCATGTGCTCGCCGATCTGGCGGCGCATCCGCGAGAGGCCCTCGCCGGCCGGTGCCCCGCTGTGGGGTGCGAGCCCGGGGACCGCCGCGGGCGGCGGCGCGCTCCGCCTCCGTGTTCCAGACCGCCGCGATCCTCGG
>CAXTTD010000170.1:0-6975 GCA_964246945.1 uncultured Solirubrobacteraceae bacterium
TACTGGAACCGCTGCGTGCGGAGCTACGCCGCGCGCGGAAAGGACCGCGCGGCCGCGCCGACAGCGCAGCGTTTGTGGGGGCGAGCGACGCCCCGCCCCACTACTTCAGGAACCCTTCGTAGTTACGCATCATCAGCTGCGCCTCGAGTTGCTTCATCGTGTCCAGGGCGACCCCGATGACGATCAGGATCGAGGTGCCGCCGAAGAAGAAGTTGGCGCTCGTCTGGTTGATGAGAATCGTCGGCAGGGCGGCGATCGCGGCCAGGAACAGCGCCCCGGGGAACGTGAGCCGGGCGAGGATGCGGTCCAGGAACTCGGCGGTCGGCCGTCCCGGTCTCACCCCGGGGATGAACCCCCCGGCCTTGCGCAGGTTGTCGGCCTGGTCCACCGGGTTGAAGGTGACCGCGGTGTAGAAGTAGGTGAAGACGATGATGAGCAGCGTCTCGCCGAGCACGTAGTGCCACCCCTGGGGGTTGAAGAAGTTCGCCAGATGGGTGCCGAAGTCGTCGCGGTTGCGGCCGACGAGCTGGCCGATGGTCGGCGGGATCGCCATCACCGAGGCGGCGAAGATGACCGGGATGACGCCGGCCATGTTGACGCGTAGCGGTAGATAGGTCTGCCCGCCCTGGGTCATGCGCCGGCCGATCACGCGCTTGGCGTACTGGACGGGGATCTTGCGCTGCCCCTCCTGGACGAACACGATCGCCGCCACCACCGCAACGACGATGAACGGCATGATCACCTTGAACTCCTGGTCGGGGTTGCGCCACCAGGCGCTGATCCCGCCCGGGATGCGGGAGACGATCGAGGCAAAGATGAGCAGCGAGATGCCGTTGCCGATGCCGCGCTGGGTGACGAGCTCACCCAGCCACATAAGCAGGATCGTGCCCGCGGTGAGCGAGAGCACGATGATGAAGACCTTGCCGAGGTTGAAGTTGTTGATGAGCTGCACCCCGGCGGAGTGCTGGAAGCTGCGGAACAGGAACACGTAGCCGATCGACTGGGCGAACGCGAGCCCCACGGTGAGGTAGCGCGTGTACTGGGTGATGCGCTGCTGACCGACCTCTCCCTCCTTGGAGAGCTTCTCCAGTGAGGGCACCGCGACCTGCAGGATCTGCAGGATGATCGAGGCGGTGATGAACGGCATGATGCCGAGCGCGAACAGGGCGATCCGGCCGAGGCCGCCGCCGGAGAACAGGTTGAGCAGCCCGAGCACGCTGTTGCCGCCGAGCTGGGAGGAGATCTGGGAGACCGCCTTGGGGTTGATCCCCGGCGCCGGAATGTGGGTCCCCAGCCGGTAGATGGCGAGGACCATCGCCGTGAACAGGATCTTCTTGCGGATCTCGGCGACCCGGAACGCCCCGAGGATCGTCGCGATCATGACGCGGCGGGGTCCGCTTGCCTACTCGACGACCTGGCAGGTGCCGCCCGCGGCCTCGATCGCCGTCCGCGCCGCGCCACTGAAGGCGTGGACGTGGACGGTGAGCGCCTTGGACAGCTCACCCTTGGCGAGCACCTTCACCGGGATGCCCTTGCGGGTGGCGAGGCCCTTCGCCTTCAGCGACTCGGGGGTCACCGACTCGCCGGCGGCGAAACGGACCTCGAGATCGCTGAGGTTCACCGGCTGGGTGTGGGTGCGGAACCGTTCGAAGGGCATCGACTTCTTCATGTGCGGGCCGCGCAGCTTGCGCATCCGCATGTGGATCGGCATCTGGCCGCCCTCGAAGGCGGCGCGGCTCTTGGAGCCCGAACGCGAGCCCGCGCCCTTGTGACCCCGTCCTGAGGTCTTGCCCATCCCGGAGCCGTGACCGCGCCCGACCCGCTTGCGCGGCTTGCGCGAGCCGGGGGCCGGGGAGAGATTGTGCAGGCCGATCCGGTCGGCGCCCGCGGACTTCGCGCCGTCGGTCGCCGGACCCTTGCGCGGGGTGACCCCAGGACTCATGCGTGGGCCTCCTCGTGGACCTCGACGAGGTGGCGGACCTTGTGCAACATGCCCCGCATCTGCGGGGTGTCGCTCACCTCGACGGTGTGCCCGATGCGGCGCAGCCCGATCGAGCGCAGCGTGTCGAGCTGGCGCTGGTCGGAGCCGTTGCGCGATTTGCGCTGGGTGACGGTGAGCGTGCTCATGCGACACCTGCGGTGTCGGCGGGGGCGGCGACCTCGGCCGCGTCGTCGGCGGCGGGCGTCTCGTCGGACGCGGCGAGCGTCTCGGCGGCAGCGGGCTCGCTGGTGATCCCGAGCACCTGGTTGATCGAGAGACCGCGCAGCTCCGCGACCTCGTCGGGGGTGCGCAGCGACTGGAGCCCGGCCATCGTCGCCTTCACCAGGTTGATCGGGTTCTGGGAGCCGAGGCTCTTGGAGAGGATGTCGGTGATACCGGCGAGCTCGAGCACCGCGCGCACACCGCCGCCGGCGATCACACCGGTACCGGGCGCGGCCGGCTTGAGGAACACGCGGCCGGCGCCGAACACGCCGAGCGTCTGGTGGGTGATCGTCTGACCGTGGCGGGGCACCCGGTAGAGGTTCTTCTTCGCGCGCTCGACGCCCTTCTGGATGGCGACGGGGACCTCGTTGGCCTTCCCGTAGCCGATCCCGACGACCTCGCGCTCGTCACCGACCACGACCAGGGCAGTGAACGAGAAGCGTCGGCCGCCCTTGACGACCTTGGCGACGCGGTTGATCTCGACCACGCGCTCCTGCAGGTCGTAGCCCTGCGGGGAAACTGTTCTATCGGCAGCCATCAGCTGTGTGAGGGTAGCGAGTGGCCCGGGCTAGAGCGCCAGGCCACCCTCGCGCGCGCCCTCCGCGAGCGCCTGCACCCGGCCGTGGTACCGGTAGCCGCCGCGGTCGAACACGGCGCTCTGCACGCCGGCCGCCTGCGCGCGGGCGGCGAGCAGCTCGCCGGCCTTCCGGGCCTGGACGGTGGGATCGAGCGAGCGCAGTTCGGCCTCCGTCCAGTTGACCGCCGCGAGCGTGCGCGACGCGTCATCATCGATGAGCTGGGCGGAGATGCCGCGATTGGAGCGGAACACCGAGATCCGCGGTCGCTCGGCGGAACCGCGCACCTTGGCGCGCACGCGGCGGCGGCGGCGCAGGCGCGCCTGGGGCTTGGTGGTGACCGTCATGCTCTCTTGCCGACCTTCCGGGCGACGAACTCGCCCTCGTAACGGATCCCCTTGCCCTTGTAGGGCTCAGGCTTGCGCTGCTTGCGGATCGTGGCGGCGACCTCGCCGACCTGCTGCTTGGAGGCGCCGCGGATCGTGATCCGGGTCGGCTGGGGCACCTCGAACTCGATCCCCTCCGGGGCCTTGATCTCGACCGGGTGCGAGTAGCCGAGGGCGAGCTCGAGGTCGCGGCCGCGCAGCGCCGCGCGGTAGCCGACGCCCTGGATCTCCAGGCGCTTCTCGTAGCCGTCGGTGACGCCCTGCACCATGTTCGCGATCAGCGTCCGGGTGAGGCCGTGCAGCGAGCGGTGCTCGCCGCGATCGGTCGGCCGGGTCACGGTGATGGTGTCGCCCTCGTGGGCGACACCCATGTCGCGGGAGATGCGCTCGGTGAGCTCGCCCTTGGGGCCGTTGACGGTGACGCGCTCGGGCTCGATCGCGACCGTGACGCCGGAGGGGACGGTGATGGGTTGTCTGCCGATTCGGGACATCGTGTTCTCCTAACCTGCTCCCGCCACCCTTACCAGATGCGAGCCACGACCTCGCCACCGACACCCGCGACGCGGGCCTCGTGACCGGTCATGACCCCTTGGGAAGTCGAGATGATCGCCGTGCCCATGCCGCCCTGGATGCGCGGCAGGTGGGCGTGGTCGACGTAGTGGCGCTGACCGGGGCGCGAGACGCGCTGCAGGCCCGAGATGACGGGCTGTCGTTCCTTGGTGTACTTGAGCGTGACCCGGAGATACTCGCCCGGGCGGTCGGCGCTCGCGGGCTCGACCGCGTAGCCCTCGACGTACCCCTGCTCGGAGAGGATGCGGGCCATCTCGCGCTTGAGCCTCGAGGACGGGATGAGCACGTCGTGGTGCTGGGCGCCGGCGGCGTTGCGCAGCCGCGTGAGGAAGTCGGCGACGGGATCGGTCATCGACATGCGATCACCAGCTCGACTTGGTCATGCCGGGGACGTAGCCGTTGTGGGCGAGCTCGCGCAGGCAGATCCGGCACAGGCCGAACTTGCGGTACACCGAGCGGGCGCGGCCGCACCGGCGACAGCGGGTGTAGCCCCGCGTCGGATACTTGGGCGTCCGCGCCTGGCGGACGCGCTGTGAGGTCTTGGCCACGGGTCTCCTTGCTCCTACGCCTGATTCTCGGTCGCCGGGTTGCGACCGTCCTTGCGGAACGGCATGCCGAACGCCTGCAGCAGGGCGAAAGCCTCCGCGTCGCTGGCGCCGTTGGTGGTGATGGTGATGTCGAGACCCCGGACCTGGTCGATCTCGTCGTAGTCGATCTCGGGGAAGATGATCTGCTCGCGGACGCCGAGGGTGTAGTTGCCGCGGCCGTCGAAGGCGCGCGGGCTCAGTCCCCGGAAGTCGCGGATGCGGGGGATCGCGACCGACATCAGCCGGTCGAGGAACTCGTAGGCGCGCTCGCCGCGCAGGGTCACCGCGACGCCGACGGGCATGCCCTCGCGCAGCTTGAACTGGGCGATCGACTTGCGCGCCCGCCGGATGTTCGGCTGCTGGCCGGTGATCGTGCGCAGCTGGGCGGTGGCCGCGTCCAGAACCTTGGAGTCCTGCTTGGCGTCGCCGCAGCCCATGTTGACGGTGATCTTCTCGATCTTGGGGGCCTGCATCGGGGAGGAGTAGCCGAAGCGCTCGATGAGCGCGGGACGGATCTCCTCCATGTAGCGGGTCTTCAGTCGGGCCGGGGGCGCCGGGGTCTCGGTTGCCATCGTGAGCTCTTCCTCTAGTCCAGTCGCTGGCCGCTGCGCTTGGCGACGCGCAGCCGCTTGCCGTCGACGATCTCGACGCCCACGCGGGTCGGTTTGCCGTCCTTGGGGTCGATCAGCATCACGTTGGAGACGTGGATCGGCCCCTCGCGCTCGATCACGCCGCCCGCGGTCTGGCCGCCGGCGGTCTGAGTCGGGCGCTGGTGGCGCTTGACGATATTCAGTCCCTCGACGAACACCTTGCTCTTCGCGGGGTCGACGCGCAGCACCTTGCCGCGCTTGCCGCGATCCTTACCGCCGATCACGATCACCTCGTCGTCGGTCCGGATCCGAGCGGGCATCAGATCACCTCCGGGGCGAGGGAGACGATCTTCATGAAGTTGCGCTCGCGCAGCTCACGGGCCACCGGGCCGAAGATACGGGTGCCGCGCGGATTGTTGGCGGCGTCGATGAGCACCGCGGCGTTCTCGTCGAAGCCGATGTAGGTCCCGTCGTCGCGGCCGTAGGACTTCTTGGTGCGCACCACGACGGCGGTCACCACCTCGCCCTTCTTCACCGAGCCCTGCGGGTTGGCGGTCTTCACCGTGGCGGTGATCGTGTCCCCGACGCCCGCGTAGCGCCGGCGAGAGCCGCCGCGAACGCGGATGACGAGGATCTCCCGGGCGCCGGAGTTGTCGGCGACCCGAAGCCGGGTCTCGTTCTGGATCATCGCCCGCTTACCTCGCCCTCTCGACCACGCCGACCAGCCGCCAGCGCTTGGAGCGCGACAGCGGCCGGGACTCGCGCACGGTGACGGTGTCGCCGATGTGCGCGTCGTTGGCCTCGTCGTGAGCGTGCAGCGTCTGCGAGGTGCGCACGATCTTCTCGTAGCGCGGGTGGCGGCGCGCGACGTCGATGCGCACGGTGATCGTCTTGTCGGCCTTGTCGGAGACGACGACCCCCTGGCGCATCTTCTGGCGACCCTCGACGTGCTCACGCGGCGGCGTCGCAGTCCGGTTGTGAGCGTGCGCCTTGTGCTTCACGCGTTCCTGGTCGCGCCGCAACCGCCGGGCCTTCGCCGCCTTCGCCCGCGTCACATCACGATCGGCCTGCCGTTCCTCCGGCGTCCGCGGACCACTCGGCTTCGCCCGGGCGGCCTTCGCCGCCCGTGCCCGAGCCCGCCGCTCCTTCGGCGCCAACTGCTCCTGCGGCTCCGCCGGCGCCTCCACCTCATCAGCGGTCGGCACGTCGGCGGCCGCATCAGCGGCCCCCCGCGGCGTGTCATCGCCCTCCGCCGAGCTCGCGTCAGCGGGGGGCGCATCGTCGACGGCCGAGGTGGCCGCCGCCGATGATGTCCCTCGCGTCGCTTCGCCGGCAGCCAACGCCTCGGACTCGGATGAGCCCGGGACATCAGCGGCGGGGGCCGCCCCGGTCGTCTTCGGATCAGTCTCTTCGTCAGCCATTTCCATTCGCCTCGTCAGCGTCAATCTCGCGTTGTCTCGCCACGGTCAGCGCCCGGGCGATCTCCTTTTTGGCCACCCGCAGGCTCGCTGTGTTGTCGAGCTCTCCGGTGGCGTGCTGAAAGCGCAGCCCGAACAGCTCGCGGCGCGCGGTGTCGATGTGCTCGGCCAGCTCCACCTCGGTGAGGTCCTGCAGCTCCGCGGCGCGCATCAGCCGTCCTCTCGCATCACGAACTTGGTGCGCACCGGCAGCTTGTGGCCGGCGAGCCGCATCGCCTCGCGCGCAAGGTCCTCGTCCACGCCGGCGAGCTCGAACATCACGCGTCCGGGCTTGACCACGGCGACCCAGCCCTCAGGCGAGCCCTTGCCGGAGCCCATCCGGGTCTCGGCGGGCTTCTTGGTGAAGGGCTTGTCCGGATACAGGTTGATCCACACCTTGCCGCCGCGCTTGATCTTGCGCGTCATCGCAATACGAGCGGCCTCGATCTGCCGGTTGGTGATCCAGCCGCAGTCGATCGCTTTCAGCCCGTACTCGCCGAACTGGACGTCGACCTGCCCGCGCGAGAGCCCGGCCCGACGGCCGCGATGCTGCTTGCGGTGCTTGACACGCTTGGGGGAGAGCATCAGCGGCCACCGCCGTTCGGGG
>CAXTTD010000171.1:0-6910 GCA_964246945.1 uncultured Solirubrobacteraceae bacterium
GTGGAGAACGCTTCAACGACGCGGGGATCGAAGTGCGATCCGGTTTGCTCGTGAATCTCGGCGAGTGCGCGCTCGGGGGTCCAGGCTGCGCGGTAAGGGCGGTCGTGGGTGAGGGTGTCCCACACGTCGGCGACCGCGACGATCCGTCCGGAGAGCGGGATCTGCTCGCCGGCGAGGCCGACGGTGTAGCCGCTGCCGTCGAAGCGCTCGTGGTGAGAGCGCGCGATCTCCGCGGCGAGGACGAGCACCGGCGACCGGGTCCCGGCGAGTATCTGCCCGCCGATGTCGACGTGCTGCATCATGTGCATCCGCTCGGGCGCGGTGAGGCTGCCGGGTTTGAGCAGGATGCGCCGGGAGATGCCGACCTTGCCGAGGTCGTGTAGCGGAGCGGCCTCGCCGAGCATCGCTGCAGAGGGTTCCGGAAACCCAAGCGTCCGCGCGATCGCCGCCGAGAGGAGACCGACGCGATGGGCATGCTGCTCGGTGTCGTCGTCGTGGAAGTCAGCGACGGCGGCGAGGATCGAGAGGCTCTCGCGCACGGTGCCCAGCTCGGCCGAGTGATCCCGCAGGGCCTCGGTGAGCCGCGCGCTGCGGTCGCTCAGCAGCCGGCGCAGCCGGGCAGCGGAGAGCGCGTTGTCCACGCGCAGTCGGAGCTCGGTCACCTCGATGGGCCGCACGACGAAATCGGCAACCCCGGTCGCGGCCGCGCGGCGCCGCCCGGAGGAGGTCGCGTCGCTCGTCACCCCGATCAGCGGGGGCTCCTGCGGCTCCTCGGACGGCCTCGCGCCGAGATCTAGGGCGGCGTCATCGAGATCGAGCAGCAGCAGGTCGGACGTTCGGGCGTCGGCGGTGAGGGCGAGGGCGCTGACGGGATCGTCGAACTCGAGCAGCGCTACGTAACCGGCCTCGCGCAGCAGCGCGCACAACGCCTGCCGACGGGGGACGTCGGCGTCGATGATGCCGAGCCGGGTCCCGGCGGGATCGAGGGTGAACATCGACATCTCAGCCCTCATCGGCAGCTGGCGGGTGGAGCTTGACGCCCGTCGACCGCGGAATCGCAACCTCGACGACTCAAGCCGGAGCCCCGTCTTGCCGAAATTCTCCTGTGGGGATCGGTCCGCGCTCTTGGCCTGCGGGGGCCGCCCGCAGCTCACCCACCATGCACTCTTCCGACCGATCCGGCAGGTTCCTCGCGAAGGCGGCTGCGCGCGCGCCGCGCCGCGTGGCGTCGGTCGAGGCCGGCTTCTCCCTCATCGAGGTGCTTGCGACCGCGCTGGTCACGATCCTGCTGTCCCTCGGCGTGGCCACGGCGTTGATCGCCCAGACCCACTCCAGCGGCGACCAGCAGCTGCGCTCGCAGGCCAACACGCTGGTCAACCAGGACCAGGACCGCCTGCGCGGCATGAGCGATGAGGCGCTCTCCAACCTGGCGAGCAACGGCTCCGCCACCGCCACGCAGACCGTGGGCAACGAGACCTTCACGATCACCTCGAGCGCCTCCTATCAGGATGCCTTGGGCAACTCGAGCTGCAAGAGCAGCTCAGTCGACTACTTCAAGATCAACTCCCAGGTGAGCTGGACCGAGGCCTTCGCCGGCAACTCGACCCAGACCGTGTCGGCCGACGGCCTGCTCGCCCGCCCGGTCACCGGACAGCTCGAGACGCTCGTCACCGATCAGACGGGCGCCGGCCTGCCGGGGGTGAGCGTCACCGCCACGCCGCCGAGCGGCAGCTCGGCGTCCACGCAGAGTGGCGTGACCGACTCCACGGGCTGCTCGGTGTTCGCCGGGCTGGGAGTGACCAACTCCACGACCAGCTACACGGTCACGGCAGCGAAGTCCGGGTGGGTGACGCCGCAGAACCTCCCCACCGCCTCCACCACCGCGGCGATCACCAACACCGGATCGACCGCCACCGCAGCCTTCACGCTCGGGCAGGCCGGATCGGTCACCGCCAACTTCCAGGCGGCGTCGCCCAGCGCCGCCGGCCAGGCGGACGGGGTCATGTACAGCGGAACCGGTCCGGGCTATTCGACCGTCACCGGGCAGGGCACGACCAGCACCCTGCCCGCCGCGACGCAGACCGCGAGCTCCCTGTTCCCGTTCGAGAGCACCGCGGGGAGCCCCGTGTACACCAACAACTACTCCCTGTACGCCGGCCAGTGCGCCTTCCAGAGTCCGCCGTCGGCCAATCTCAGCTCCGCCACGGTCACCCCCGGTGGGAGCGCCACCGCGACAGTTAAGGAGCCCTCCCTGGACATCAAGGCGGTGCAGGCCACTCTCGTCACGACGTACAACCTGCAACCCTCCGACATCGTGCTCACCTACAGTTCGGGAGGCTGCGTCGACAGCTATAAGGCAACCGTCGCCACCCCTGCCAGCGGCAGCGGTCTGAACGCCACCGCGCCGTCGACCGGGTGGCTGGCCAGCCCCGGCCAGCCGTACGCGGCGTCGGCGTCGGTGCTCACGGTGTGTGCGGATTACACCCTCGCGAGCGGCGTGATAGCAGGTCTCTCGGCGGGCACCTACAGCGGCTCGGTGATGACCACGAACTCGAGCTTCACCTCGGTGAACCCCAATACCTCTGGACTCACCATCCCTCTGACCACCCTCGGGGCATGTTCCGTTCAGTGATCGGGGAGCGCCATTCCGGCGGGGAGGCCGGCTTCACCCTCATCGAGCTGCTTGTCGCGATGGCGGCCGCCATCCCGGTGCTGTTCGCCCTGTTCACGATCCTCGTCGTCACCCTGCACCAGACGCAGCGGACGAACACGCGCATCGACGCCACGCGCGCCGCGCGCACCGCGCTCGCCACGATCGAGAACGAGCTGCATTCCGCCTGCGTCGGGCAGAACACCGACCCGATCCTGCCGGGCAGCACGCCGACCTCGGTGAGCTTCCTCTCCTATACCGGCACCGACGACTCGCCCACACCGGTGTGGCACGTGCTCTCGCTGGTGGCCAACGCCGGCTCATCGCCCACCAGCTACAGCCTCGTTGACACCGCCTACGGCGTGACCGCCAACCCCAACGCGACGAACATCGGTTGGGCCCAGGGCACGCAGACCGGATCGGTGACGCTGCTCACGAACGTCACGCCGATGACGGGCGCCACCGCGTTCCAGTACTACGCCTTTGCCCCGTTTCAGAACGGCAGCCTCTACAACTGGATCCTCCCGGACGGCACCACTCTGCAACCCGGGACGTCGAGCACCTTTCCCAACTCGCCGTTGAGCGATCCGAGCAGCGGCGGGCTGTCCGCGGCAGCCGCGAGCGACGCCGTGGAGGTCAAGATCGGTCTGGTCGTGGGCGCCGACACTCAGCCGGGGCTCGACCCGTCGCTGTCGGAGACGAGCGATCCGATCACCGACTCGGTCTCGCTGCGGCTTACCACACCGCCCGACTCCTCCACGACCGCCATCGACACGGGGGACTTTGGCCCATGCGAGTGACCCGCACCGCCCCGCGCTCGCGTGTGGGCGCCCAGGACGGCTTCACGATGATCGTCGCCCTCGGAATCATGCTCGTGGTCATGCTGCTCTCCGCGGCAGTGTTCGGCGCGGTGACGGGCGACGCCTACCTGTCGCACAGCAACCTCGACGGCAAGCGGGCCTACTCGGCCGCCCAGGCGGGCCTGCAGGCCTACCTCGGCGAGCTCAACGAGAACGCCGCGTCGTCCTCGTGGTGGCAGACGTGCGCCAACGACACGGCGTCGAGCGTCGCGGTGCCGGGTACGAGCGGGGAGAGCTACTCCTATCAGCCGGTCGTGTCCGGCTGCGCGACCTCCGGAGCGCTGGGCACGGTGGTCGACCCGACCGTAGGACTGCTGCGGATGGAGTTCACCGGCAGGGCCGGCAGCGACGGCGCGTCGCGGACGCTCGTCGCGGACTTCCGACCCAACACCCCGCTCGCCTACCTCTGGTACACCGTCCACGAGACCGCCAACCCCACCGTTGACACCGACTGCCCCGGCAGCGCCACCGATCCCGGCACCAATTTCTACGCGAACTCAGACGTGCCGGCGGATTGCGACATCTACTGGGCCACCGGTGACCAGGTCAACGGCCCGATGTACACCCAGGACCAGTTCCTCGTCTCGGGGACTCCGACCTTCGGACGCGCGGGCAGCAGTGACCCGATCGCCACGCCCGCCTCCACGGTGTGCGTGGGGGGCGCGTGTCCGAGCGGGGTGATCCAGGGTAAGGCGGAGCCGGGGGCGCCGACGATTCCGCTGCCCACCGACAACTCCAACCTCGCCACCGACGCGGGCACCAGCTCGGGGATCACCCTTCCGCAGGGAACGACGACGCTCACCCTCTCGGTGTCGGGCAGTCAGACGAACGCGACCGCGGTTACCTGTACGAGCTCATCGTCGTCCTCCTGCACCACGAAGACGTACACCAATCTCGCACAGACGCCGGTCATCTACGCGCAGAGCGGCAGCAACTGCAACGCCGCCAACAGCACCTACACCCCGACGGACGTCAGCTATTCCGTCGTGAACGGGGGGAGCTCGACCGCCGGCCCCTGGTACGGCCCGTGTGGCGATCTGTACGTGCACGGCACCTACAACACCCCGCTCACCCTGGCCGCCCAGAACGACGCGATCATCACCACCGGGGGCATCCTCAACGCCACCGACCCGACGGGCTCGACGGCTCCGACGGGCAGCGCCACGCTGGGCATCGTCGCCAACTCATGGGTCCGGGTCCTGCATCCGGTCTCCAACCCCGCGGGCACGCCCTGCTCGGGCGCGACGCCGAGCATCACGATCGACGCGGCGATCCTCGCCCTGAATAACTCCTTCTACGTCGACAACTACGACTGCGGCTCCGTCGGAACCCTCACCGTGCACGGCTCGATCGCCCAGCAGTACCGCGGCGCCGTGGCCACCAGCTCCGGGAGTACCGCGGCCACGGGCTACGTGAAGAACTACAACTACGATGACCGGCTAAAGATTGTGCTGCCCCCCTACCTGTTCAACCTGCAGAACACGTCCTGGTCGATCGTTCGTGAGACGCTGTGCGCGTCAGGGCAGGCGAGCACCAGCATCCAGAGCTGCGCCTACACCGGCAACGCGGGTTGAGCCCCGGCCGCGGCCGATGCGCCATCCTGTCCGCCGGTGAGCATCTCGGACCCCCAACTCCGCCACGCCCACGCCGACCTCTCGGGCGCCCGCCTGCACTACGTCGAGGCCGGGGAGGGGCCGCTGGTCGTGCTGCTGCACGGGTTCCCGGACTTCTGGTATGCGTGGCGGGAGCAGATCCCCGCGCTCGCGCGGGCCGGGTACCGGGTGGTCGCGCCGGACCTGCGCGGGTACAACCTGTCCTCGCGCCCGACCGGCCTTGAGGCCTACGGGCTCGAGGTGCTCGCGCAGGACGTCCGCGAGCTGATCGAGGAGCGGGGGGAGACCCAGGCCGATCTCGCCGGTCACGACTGGGGGGCGATGGTGGCGTGGGGAACCGCGGCGTGGCACCCGGAGAGGGTGCGGCGGCTCGCCATCCTCAACGTGCCCCACCCGCACCGGATGGCGCAGGGGCTGCGTACCTGGCGCCAGTTGCGGCGGTCCTGGTACATCGTGTTCTTCCAGCTGCCCGGGGTGCCCGAGCGGGCGTTGCGCGCCGACGGCTACCGGATGCTGCGCCGGTCGATCGAGCAGGGCGCGCCGCCCGGGACGATCACTCCGCCCGAGATGGAGCGCTACCTGGAGGCGTGGCGGCGGCCGGGCGCGCTCACCGCGATGCTCGCCTACTACCGGGCCGCGGCGCGGGCGCTCGGCGGACGCCTGCCGCCGGTGACCGCCTCGACCCTCGTGATCTGGGGCGATCGCGACCACTTCCTCGGCGCCGAGCTCGCCGTCCCCGATGCGCGGGACGTGCCGGCGCTCGATCGCGTCGAGTGGCTGCCCGGCGTCTCGCACTGGGTGATGCGCGACGCGCCCGGCCAGGTCAACGAGCTCCTGGCCGGGTTCTTCGGCGCGCCGGCGACGGCGCCGGATCGCGCTACTTGATCAGCGGCGGGCCGAGCGACGGCACGGCGGGACCGCCCATCGCGATCGAGCCGACGTTCAGGAACGCCAGGGCGCCGAGCCCGGCGAACACGAACACGCAGATCGAGGCCAGGTGGTCCCAGGTCGAGACCGAGCCCGGGTACTCCACGCCGAGGATGACGCACGTGAGGGCGAGGATGACGAACACGATGATCCCGATGTACACCACCGGCAGCCGGAGGACCGGAATCAGCAGGAAGAAGATCAGGATGTCCCACGAGATGTAGAACGTGAGCTCCGCGTGGGGGACGGCGGCGGCCGGGATGACGAACCAGTTGTGGGTGAGGCCGAGGATGAGCACGGTGAAGCTCCCCCAGAAGCCGCCGAAGATCCCAAAGATGCAGGCGACGATCGACTGCCCGAGACCGATCGCCCAGCGCAGCGCAATGAACTGGCCCAACGCGGTCGCGGCCCCGAGGATTGGGACCAAGCCCGCCAGCGCGGTGGCGGGAAGGTACCCGCATAGGAAGAACCCCAGCGAGATGGAACCCACCACGAAGATGGGAAGTCCGAAGATGAGCGGATCCCCGCCGGCTCCAAACAGCACCTCGGTGGGCGCCCCGACCGGCGGCTGCGCGGGGGCTTCGGGACCCGTCCGTTCGATCGCCGCCTCACCGGTACTGCGCACGTCACCCGTCGTTCCCTCAGCCATGCTCTCTCCCTCCATTGGCTGGGCCCCACGAGTGTGAGGCTCGCGGGCAACATACTGCTCGACACCCGGTGTGACAAGAATGAGGTTAACCTGGACGACGCCCGCTTTTTCTTACTGGTGCGCTGGGGTGGCTTGGTTGGGGGGTTGCACACAGGTTGCAAGTCGCAGCCACGCAGGCGCCGGTGGCCTCGCGGGTACGCTCAGCCGGCCG
>CAXTTD010000172.1:0-6901 GCA_964246945.1 uncultured Solirubrobacteraceae bacterium
CGCCCCCAGCCCGCGCGGCAGCGCCACCGCCCGCCCCCCGGGCCCCTCGCGCCGCGCGACGGCGAAGCGCGCGGGGCCGCCCGGTCGCTCCCCCAGCCGGCGCTCGACGAGCCGCTGGGCGTCGGGGTCGCTCGTCCCGCGGGTGAGCCACTCCGCGAAGTCGATGGCGAACGGCTGCAGGCGCTCGGCGACCGGGGTGAGTCCGGCCCGCGCGCCGAGCCCCCGCAGGCCCTCGGGGGTGAGCGACGCCCAGTGGGCGGGGTCGCGCAGGCGCTCGACTTCCTGGGCGAACGCGTACGCGTCGGCGGCGTCGTCGGCGATGTGGTCGACGACGACGATCCGCCCGCCCGGGCGCACCACGCGGGCGAGCTCCTGCAGCAGGCGTCCGGGCACCGGGATGTGGTGGATCGAGAAGCGGGTGACCGCTCCGTCGAGGCTCGCCGCCGGGAGGCCGGTGGCGGTCGCGTCCCCGAGCTCGAAGCGCGTGTTGGTGATTCCGGCGTGGGCGCTCTCGGCGCGCGCGAGCTCGATCATCGCCGGGGTGAGGTCGATGCCGAGCACCGAGCCGGAGAGCGGAGCAAGCCGGCGGCTCACGATCCCCGGGCCGCACGCCGCGTCGAGCCACGCCTCGGAGGGTCCCGGGGCGACGAGCTCCGCAATCGCGTCGAGGACGTCGGCGGCGTTCGTCGTGGGGCTCGCGTTGTAGCCGGCTGACTGGGCGGTGAACGCGATCCCGATCGCCTGCTCGTGCTCACCCATGCTCGCCGACCGTACCGACCGTACCGACCGTACCGGCCGCGGTGGCCCCCGGTGGCTGCCGAGTGGCCCCAGGTGGCTGCCGGGTGGCCCCCGGTGACATTCCTCCCCCGGGAACGACTCTGGGAGGTCTATTGGGCGTGGCGCCCGTTGAAGCTCCCGGAGTCGCCCCCGGGTGGCGCCGGGGGCCGTGAGGCGCTCAGGTCCGACCGCCGTGCAGCCGCGCGTACCACACCGCTTTGGCCCCGAGGTCACCGACGTGGTAGACCCAGTACAGGCAGACGAGCGCGAGTACCCCGGTGATGACGCGCAGCGCGAGCTCGCCGAACGCCCACCCGCGGATCGTGGCGAAGATCCGGTCGCCGATCGCCACCCCGGAGGAGCGCGCCGCGGTCGCGTGCACGGCGAGCGCGATCAGGTAGAACGCGGTGAACGCGATGAAGATGACGCGCAGCTGGCCCGCCGCGGTCGCGTGGCGGTTGATGATCGCGGCGACACCGCTCGAGCTCGGGTTGTTGAGGCCGAGGTCGGTGCGCAGGTCGGAGCCGGCGCTCATCGCGAGGTTGAGCGAGCCCAGCGCGATCACCGCCGCCAGGCCGATCCACGGGCCGGCGTGCCCCGCGAACCAGCGGGGCACGATCGCGAGCACGAGCCCACCGAAGGCCGCCAGCGGGATGAAGATCACCGGCACGTGGATGATCAGCGGGTGGGCGGGCAGGCCGCCCGGCACGGTGTTGATCGAGATCGGGATCATCGCGAACGTGAGCACCGCGAGGACGCCGAGGACCGGCAGCTCCCAGCGCGGCCCGACGGTCGCGGGAGCGGGGGAGGGCACGGCGGAGGAGGTCATGCGCGGCAGTCTCCACGGCCCACGTAAGGGGACGCTGAGAGCCGCCGGCCGCAGCCCGAGGGCGGAGCGTTGAGAGCCGGCCGCAGCCCGAGGGCGTCAGTCGCCCGCGGCGGGCACGGGCGTCGCGTCGGCGAGCAGCTTGCCGAGCGCCCGGCGGCCCTTCTGGATCCCGAGCCGGCGCAGCAGCTCGTCGGCGATCGCCAGGTAGTCGACGCCGAGGTCGGGCCGGTAGTCGATGATCGAGACCGCCCGCTCGGCCGACTCGGCATAGGCGATCGAGGCGCGGATCGTCGTATCGAGCAGCTTGTCGCCGAAGTGCTCGCGCAGCGAGTCGAACGCCTCACGCGAGTGACGGGTGCGCATATCGGCGATGTTGAGCACCACCGCGAGCCATTCGAGCCCGGGGTTGAGCGTCTCCCGCGCGAGCTCGATCACCTCGAGCGCCTGCTCGACCCCCTGCAGGGCGAAGTACTGCGCCTCGGCCGAGAGCAGTGCGTGGTCGGCGGCGACGAGCGCGTTCACCGTGAGCAGGCCGAGCGCCGGCGGGCAGTCGATGAGGATCAGGTCGTAGTCGGCGGCGACCTCGCGCAGCGCCTTCTTGAGCGTGAGCTCGCGTCCCATCTTGCCGCCGAGGGCCAACTCGGCCTCGGCGAGGTTGAGGTTCGCCGGGATCACGCCGTCGTGGACGGCGGCGCGCGCCTTGGCGCGCCCCGACAGCACGTCGCCGACCGTCGGTGCGGCGTCGGGGTCGACGTCGAGGTAGTCCGAGAGGTTGCCCTGGGGGTCGAGATCGACGGCGAGCACCGAGAGTCCAACCCGGCGGAACACGTCGGTGAGCGTCCGCACGGTCGTCGTCTTGCCGGTGCCGCCCTTCTGGGAGAGGACCGCGATCGTCTCGGGCATCGGCGGTGACTATACGAGCGCGGGCACGCGCCCTGGCCGGACGCCGCCGATCAGGCCGGCGACGCGTCGGCGTGCGAGTCCGGCGTGTGCTCGTAGCGCAGACCGGAGACCAGCGGGACGTCGATGAAGTGCATGTGGTGGCGGCCGATGACCACCTCGTCGCCGTCGGCGAGGGTCGACCACTCGACGCGCTCGCCATTGACGAACACCCCGTTGAGGCTGCGGTCGTCGAGCACGCGCAGACCATCGGGCTGGCGCACGATCAGGGCGTGGCGCCGGGAGACGGTCGGATCGTCGAAGCGGATGTCGGCGGCAAGGCTGCGACCGATCCGGGTCCACTCGCGCGTGAGCGCGTAGGCGACCGGTTCCTCGTCAGCGCGGTAGGCGATGTACTGGCCGGGGTCGCTGAGCGTCTCACGGATCTCCGCGATCCAGGCCCGATCGTCGACCTCGGGGGTGCCGAGATCGAGCAGCGGCTGCTGGGAGGTCGTGAACAGCGACGCCCGCACGAACTCGGTGCCGCCGCAGTTTGGGCACGTCGGCAGCTCGTGCGCCGCGTCGAGGGACACCGGCGAATCGCATTCGGTGCAGCGGAAGGTGCCGGTCCCGGCGACGCTTCCTGAAGTCCAGGCTTTCATCGGAGCAGACATCTCCTTGGGGCGCGGGGCTCGTGAGGACCGCATCAGCCGGGGGTCTGAGCGTCATCTGAGCGTGGCGGGAATGATAGCTCTGGGTGGACAAAGCCACACTAAAGAGATCGCGATCGGGCCCGAAGGTCCTCGACCATCCGTCCGGTGATCCGGCTCCCCCGCCGGGGCAGGAGCGCCGGCGTCGCTCGCGAATACCACCGCCATGCCGACCTTCGCGCACGACGTGCTCGAGCTCGAGCTCGCACTGCTGCGCCGCGGACTCGACGAACGTCTCGCTGGTCGTGCGGAGCGCTGCACGAGCTGCCATCGCACGCCGCTGATCGGCGAACGCATCTACGAGTACCCGTCGGGGACCGTCGCCTGCGAGCTGTGCCGCCGGCGCCAGCGAGCGGTTCCCCTCCGGTCCCACGTCGTGCACGGGCCGGAGTTCGGCCACACGATGCGGATCACCGACCAGCGCGCCGCCGCCTGAGCCCGGCGGCCCCCGCGTCGCGCCCCGCTGCGTCTCGCCGGAACCCCTAAGATGCCGCGCCGTGGAGCCGATCGTCATCACCACGGTCATCGACCGTCCGCGCGAGGAGATCTACGCATATCTCTCCGACATCGCGAACCACTCCGAGTTCTCCGACCACTACCTGGTCGACTGGCATCTCACCCGCGAGGACTCCGTGGGCCTCGGGGCCGGCGCCCGCTATCGCATGAAGATGCCGCGCAACCGCTTCGCCTGGGGGGACATGGTGATCGCCGACATGCAGCCCCCGTTCCGGATCCTCGAGCACGGCCGCGCCGGCAAGTACAACCGCATCCGCACGCTGTCCACCTACACGCTGCAGCCGGCCCCGGGCGGCACCCGGGTCCAGTACAGCTATGAGACCGAGCCCGACCAGATCTCCGACAAGCTGATCGAGATCATGGGCGGCCGATCGTGGGTGAAACGCAAGTCGGCGCGGGCGATGCGGCGGCTGCGGGCGATCCTCGAGGACGACAAGGATCGTGGCGCGCGCGTGAGCTACGAGGCGGAATGACGACCCCGCGCGGCTCGCTCGTGCGCTGCGTCAGCATCCGGACCGGTTGATCCCCGTCTCGGTGACGCGTACGTCCGCCCCCCGCGGTTAGACTTCCGCCGCCGTGATCCGCTCCCGCCTCAGGCTCGCCGCCCTGCTCCCACTGCTCGCGCTCCTCGCGCTGGTGGTGTCCGGCTGTGCGACCGACGACGCCGCGGTGCCCCAGGAGGGCCCGGGCAACGTCACCGGGCATCATCTCGCCAACAACGACAACGACGGCACCTACATCGAGGCCGGCGGCATCACCTATCAGCTGCAGATCAGCCGCCAGCTCAACCCCTGGGGCGTCGAGGACTCGCAGTACGTCCAGGGCCTCCCGTCGGGGACGACACGGACCGGCCTGCCGGCCGACGAGCTCTGGTACGGCGTCTTCCTGTGGGCCAAGAACCAGCATCACCGCAGCATCGCCACCGCTCCGACCAACCGGTTCGAGATCGTCGACACGCTCGGCCACGTCTACAAGCCGATGCCCCTCAAGTTCAGTGAGAACCCGTACGCGTGGTCGTCGCAGACGCTCGGCTTCGGGGAGACCGAGCCGGGCGAGGATTCGACCGCCTCCAACGGCGCCACCGGGGGCAGGCTGCTGTTGTTCAAGCTCAACCAGTCGATCTACAGCAACCGGCCGCTCACGCTGTTCATCCTCTCCTCGACCAACCAGAAGATCGGCGAGATCTCGCTCGACCTGTAGGCCGGCCGGGCGCTGCTCAGTGGGTGAGCGCGGCCTCGAGCGTGTTCCGTACCGCCGGCAGGGCGGTCGTCGCGCCGTAGCCGGCGCCCGGGAACAGCGCCGCGACGGCGACCTTCGGATCGCCGACCGGGGCGTAGGCGACGAACCACGAGTCGGTGTTCTTGGGGTTGTTCGACGCCGCGCTGCTCGAGGTGTTGACGAGTTCCGCGGTTCCGGTCTTGCCCGCGATCCGCACGCCGGGGATCGCGGCCGCCATCCCCGTCCCCTCCGTGATCACCGCGACCATCATCCTCTGGACCGCCGCGGCGACGGTCGGCGTGGTGACCCGCACGTAGCGGGGCGAGGCCCCGGCGGCGTAGGTGGGCAGCGGGCGCCGGCCGTGGTCGGCGATCGTCGCGGCGACATCGGCCATCTCGAGCGGTGTGGCGAGCACCCGGCCCTGGCCGATCGCCGAGGAACCGACCGCGACCGCCCCACCGATCCTCCCCGCCGACGGGATCGTCGACGGGAGCGCTCCCGGGATCCCCGCCGGCTCGTCGAAGCCGAAGCGCCGGGCGGCGGCGACGAGCCGGGTGGCGCCGACGCGGACCCCCAGCGGGGCGAACGTCGAGTTGCACGACACCGCGAATGCGTAGAGCAGCGTCCCGCCGCACACCTCGCCGGCGGCGTTCTGCATCGTGTAGCCGTCGATCGTCACCTGGGAGACCTCCGGCGACATGCTCCCCGTCGTCACCAGGTGCGCCTGCAGCGCGGCGGTGGCGGTGACGATCTTCATGGTGGAGCCGGGCGGTTGGGGAGCGTCGTAGGCGAGCCCCGACGCGGCCTCGAGGCCCCCAGTGCGCGGATCCAGCACCACCATGCCGGCGTAGCGTCCGCCGAGCGCGCTCACCACCGCCTGCTCGAGGGCGGGAACGATCGTCGTGCGCACCGGCGACGCGGCCACCGGACGCGTGTGGGCGAGCACGCGGCGGCCGGCGAGCAGCTCACCCCCGGGACGCCCGACGAGGCGGCTCTGGAAGACGCGCTCGAGGCCGTCGAGTCCGACCTGGGCGTGCGCCGGGTACCCGAGCATCGCGTCGGCGCTCGCCCGGCCGGCCGGAATCGGTCCGAGGATGCCGAGCACCTGACCGGCGACAGCGGGGATGGGGCTGCTCCGCGTGGCGCCCCGCGCGAGCGGCGTTCCGTCGGCCGCGAGCAACGTGCCGCGCGTGGGCAGCCGCACCCGGCGGGCGAGCGATTCCCCGGGGCGCAGGCCCGGAAACAGCATCGCGCTCCGCAGGCGGATCCGCGTCCCCGAGCCGCTGCCGGTGAGCGGCAGCTCGAGGGTCTCGCGCAGGGTCCCCCACAGCCGGGTGTGCGCCGTCATCGCCACCTCGGCGCGGCCGCCGCCGACGTGACCGACGCGCTCGACGGTCATCGAGCGCGCGGTGGCGGTCTCCGCGGTGGTGCGCAGCCGGGCGGCGAACCGGGGCTCGCTCGTGTGGGCCTGGGAGGCCGCGTCGAGCAGTCCGTACATGGCCGCCGCGTCCCCGTGGGTCCATGCGGTGACGTAGCGAGTGACCACCTGGCGCGCTGACTGTCCCGGTCCCGTGGCCACCTCGGCGCCGAGCGAGAACGCCGCCGCGGCGATGATCAGCACGGGGGCGCCGCGCGTGAGCAGCCTGCGGCGGCGCGACGACCGTCGTCGCGCGCGCCCCGGGCCGCGCTCCGCCATCACGCCGCTGTCGCTCACGGTGAGCCGACACGGTAGACGGTCGAGCCATACTGACGCGCGGTGTCGGCTCTCGATTGGTTGATCCTCGGCTTCACCTGTCTGCTCGCCGTCTATGGCTACATGCAGGGGTTCCTCGTGGGCGCGCTGTCGCTCGCCGGCTTCGCGATCGGCGCCCTGCTCGGTACCCGGGTGGCACCGTTGCTGCTGCACGGCGGAACGCGCTCACCCTATGCGCCGCTGTTCGGACTCGTCGGCGCGCTGCTCGTCGGCGGGGTG
>CAXTTD010000173.1:0-6872 GCA_964246945.1 uncultured Solirubrobacteraceae bacterium
CGTCCACAGATGGGAGCCACGGCTATGTCTCACCCGGCGCTCCCGCGGCCTTGATGGACCATGCGCGGTCGGAGATCAGGCGGCTGTGGCCGGCCGGCAGGGATCGATCCCATGATTCCGACCGTGCCAGCCACAGGTACGCTCTGCTGGTCGAGGGAGTTGGACATAGCTTCACCCATCCTGGTGCCGATGAGCTTGCTTACCCAGCACAGGTGAGCGATCGCGGTGACCTTGATGAGCCAGTGCGTGGTGGGGCCGTGTCCCCGCTCGCCGAACGGTGGGTCGAAGCCGTGAGGAACGGCGCCGTGCGTCGGTGAGCTCATTCGGGCGATTCTCGGTAGCGAGTGGCGCTTCAGCAATGACCCGCAGGGATGACTCTTCGCCGCCCGCCTCCGTCCCAGGTTGACACCGTGTCCTACCTGAGTCGTACATCCTCTCGACCGCCGGCCGAGGATGTCCTCGCCGGACTCGTTGACGGTTTGACCGCCTGCGAGCGCTCCCCGAGACGTCGGTGTGAGATCGCCAGGCTGGGATTCACGCCCGCAGCGGCCCGTCCGTCGGTTGCGTTCGCGGCGTTCTGCCACCAGCTGCGGGTGGCTGGGGGTTCTGGGAGCCGGCGGATCCGCAGGCCAAGGGCGGGCATCATGGCATCGTGGAGCGGTTGCAGGAAAAGCGCGCTGTCAGGCGTCACGTCGTATCAGGGTGATGGAGGCGCCGAGCAGGATGATCAGGGTATATCCGCAGAACAGCGCGAACCCGCCCCAGGGACTGAGGTGGTGGGAGTTATCGAAGCGATAGGTCGCCACCCCGGTACCGGCGTTGAGTGGCAGGTAGGGCATTACCGCGTTCCCGATGTTGGTGGGGAGGATGTCGATGATGCCGGAGAGGACGAAGATCAGTCCGACAAACGCGGCGATCCCGCCCGCGCTGTTGCGCACCCAGGCACCCAATCCAACGCACATGATCCCGAGGACGGTGAGGAACAGAATGTTGCCGGTGACGACCCGCAGCGCGCCCGGATCGCCGATCCCGTGCTGGATGTGGTGCTCGGTGACGATCGCCTGGGTGACGAAGTACGAGATGGCAGTGGCGACGAGCATCAGCGCAAACGCGACCCCGGCGTAGACGAGCACCTTGGCCACGAGCACCGGCAGCCGACGCGGCACCGCCATCAGGCTGGAGCGGATCATCCCCGTCGAGTATTCGCCGCTGATGACCAGCACCCCGAGGACCCCGATTCCCAGCTGCGCCAGATGCCAGCCGCCGACGCCGGCGTCGATCGAGTCGAACGTCGCGCGATCATGCAAGGTGAGATGTGCCCAACGGGCCATCTGCACGGCGGAGATGATCGGCCCCGGCGCGGCCATCGCGATGAAGGAGACGAGCAGCACCCAGCGGGTCGAGCGCAGCGACCACAGCTTGGTCCACTCCGAGAGCACGACACGGGGGAAGGTGACGCCGGGCGCCGAGACGTCGGTGCGTCGCGCGGCCTCGGCGGCCAGGGCGCTCATGCCGCCACCGAGAGCTCGTCAGCGGCATCTACGGATGCGGCACCGGTTCTGTATTCGACCGAGCTGCCGGTCAGGCTCATGAACGCCTGCTCCAGTGACGCCCGCTGCGGGGTGAGCTCGTGCAGGACGATTCGCTCACGCAGGGCGATCGCGCCAATCTCGGGGCCGCTGAGCCCGCGGACCTCCAGGCCCCCGTCCGATCGGGCCTCCACGGTCACGCCGTCACCGCTCAGCGCCCGGGCCAGCTCCTCGGCCTGCGAGGCGTGGACGACGACCATCGTGTCGCGGGAGGCCTGCTCGACGATCTCCGAGACC
The DNA here is from genome assembly GCA_964246945.1 of uncultured Solirubrobacteraceae bacterium. GTDB lineage: Bacteria > Actinomycetota > Thermoleophilia > Solirubrobacterales > Solirubrobacteraceae > Palsa-465. The sequence goes on from CAXTTD010000173.1 coordinate 1,827, forward strand.
GAGGTATCGGCGATCAGCCGACCGCGACCGACGACCACCAGGTGCTCCGCGGTCTGCGCCATCTCAGACATGAGGTGCGAGGACAGGAACACCGTCTTGCCCTCTGCGGCAAGGCTCTTGAGCAGGTTGCGGATCCACAGGATTCCCTCGGGGTCCAGGCCGTTGGCCGGCTCGTCGAGAATGACCGTCGACGGGTCGCCGAGCAGCGCGGCGGCGATCCCCAGCCGCTGTCCCATACCCAGCGAGAAGCCACCGGCCCGCTGGTGGGCAACCTCGGTGAGCCCCACCAGGTCGATGACGTCCGTGACGCGCCGGCGGCTGATCCCGTGGGTCTGGGCCATCGCGAGAAGGTGGTTGTAGGCCGACCGCCCGGTGTGGATGGCGCGTGCCTCGAGCATCGCGCCGATCTCGTGCAGCGGCGCCGTGAGATCCCGGTAGGACTTCCCGTTGACCGTCGAATGACCCGCCGTGGGGGCATCGAGGCCGAGGATCACGCGCATCGTCGTCGACTTGCCTGCTCCATTGGGCCCGAGAAAGCCGGTCACGATCCCTGGCTGGACCTGAAACGTCAGATCATCCACCGCGAGACGATCCCCGTAGCGCTTGGTGACGTGCTGAACGTCGATCATCCTCGACCTGCTGCTGAATGAGTGACTGTGGTTGATCTCACGAGCGGATTCCTCACTGTTTCATGGTTCAGCGCGGGGCGAACCAACTGGGGTGTTGGCAGAACCTCGCCGACGTTGTGGTGACACACCTTCTACGTTGATGATGACCTTGACCCGTCGGGCCTCCCGGACACCGCGGCGCATCGCGTGAGGTCATGCGCTCGACGACCGAGGGTTCCGAGGCAGACACCTGACGACTGGGCGATGCCACCAAGGCGCGGGATGCCGACGGAATCGCTTCCGAGCTATTCGACCTCAAACCGAGACAACCGAGACATGCCCGTCAGACGGTCAGGCCGCGATCCAGCGAGTCACTGTCGTCAATGGTAGCTCGAACGGAGCGCTGGATATCGGGGCGGGCGAGCGCCAGGTACACAACGAGCACGAGCACTGCGACGCGTAGACCAAAACGCCACCAGGCCGGCAAGGGAAGCAGGACCACCCCGAGGAAGAACTGGGTTCCCTCACTTCGGTGCCAGGTCCACAACACGGCGGCGAGGATCACCGCCCACAGGATGCTCCTACCCGCGTAGGGGATGTGCACGTCAAGATGCAGGAAGTCCGAGATACCGGTGCCGGCAATGGCGATCGCGAACGCCAGGAACCCGTAGGCGAAGGCTCGGTAGCGGCGAGTCGCGAACTGCAGCACGATCGCGATCACGAACAACGCCACCTCGGTGCCGCCGCCTCCGAGATTCCCGTAGGTCTTCAGGTAGTCAGAGGTGGCTTCCCCGCCGGCCGTGGTCAGAATCTTGATGACCCAGAACAGCACGATGATCTCAGGAACCTTCGCCTCGAGGGGCGACGGAAAGCAGCGTCCCAGCATCGGTAGCTGGTCCGCGACGCGTGGAACGCCGACGTCGGAACGTCCGTGAGGTCTGGGGTCGCGAGAGGCCGGGGACATGGCGGGTTGAGTATTGGAGGTGCATGATGAAGCGGCAATCGTGCGTAGGGATGAACTTCCACGGCTGACCTCCCCTCTAGGTAGCGCTCGGATCATCCTGAAGTCGCACTCACGGGACTGTCGCTGCGTCTCATGCGCGACCGAACCGGGGTCATGCCGCCGGAGGACACGGCGGCCTGAAGCCCATTCGTGCGACCGATGTCGATGCGCTCGCGCACCCGTAGCCTCGCTGATCCGGTCCGATAGTCCCGCGGGCGGGTTGCGTGCCTGGGTCGCCGGTGTGGATTGTTCGCGTTACTCGCAGGCGCCGTCTCAGAGCACCAGCGGTCAGCGTGCCGACGGCCCTGGCCGCACAGCCGTCGAGAAGTTGAATCTCATCTGCGCCCAAGCATCGGCGCGTAGGATCCGGGAATGCCAGGATCGGAGATCGGCCTCGCGCTCGCGGTGTTCCTCGCCTGTGCGGTGGAGGCGGTTGAGGCACTGACGATCGTGCTCGCTGTCGGGACCTCGCGCGACTGGCGCTCGGCGCTGAGCGGGGTTGGGGTCGGATTGCTGGTGCTCGCGATCCTAGTCGCGATCCTCGGATCCGCGATCACCGTGATACCGCTCGGCGTGCTGCGGGTCGTCGTCGGCAGCCTGCTGCTCGTGTTCGGGCTGCAATGGCTGCGCAAGTCGATCCTGCGCGCATCCGGCCGTAAGGCCCTTCACGACGAGGCGGCGATCTACGCGCATCAGAGCGAGGCCGCGAAGGCCGTGGGCGCTGCTGCCGGTCCGGCGGGCCTGGACAGCTATGCGTTCACCATCGCGTTCAAGGGAGTCTTGCTCGAGGGGCTCGAGGTCGCGTTCATCGTTGTCACGCTCGGCGCAAACCAACAGCGAGTGGGGGTTGCGGCCGCCGCAGCGGTGCTCGCGGTGCTTGCGGTCGTCGCCGGGGGGATCGCGGCCCGGGCGCCGCTGGCCCGGGTGCCGGAGAACACGATGAAGTTCGCCGTCGGTGTGCTGCTCTGCTCCTTCGGGACGTTCTGGTCAACCGAGGGTGCCGGCGCACACTGGCCGGGTGGCGAGGCCGCGCTGCTCGTCCTCATCCCCGGGTTCGCGCTCTCCGCGCTCGGGATGGCGGCGGCGTTACGCCCGCCCGCCGGGATCGAGGAGACAGCGTGAGCGGGATGCGCCGCTTCGGCGTCGGCCTCTGGGAGTTCGTCGTCGGCGACGATTGGATTGCCGCCGCCGGGATCGCGATCGCGATCGGGGTCGCGGCCGCGCTCGCTGGCCTCGGCATCCCAGCGTGGTGGGTGATGCCGATCGCCGTGATCGTCGTGCTCGGGGCGTCACTGCACCGAGCTCCATGAGCCCGACCAGAGCACCAGGCCCGACGTTCGCCGACGGTGGTCAACAACACGCCAGCAGCAGCGCGCAAAAGCGCCGTGCGCGACCAGCATCATGCCGGGATTTCAGCCGTCGCGGCACCGCACCTGGACGCCGGTCTTCTCGGGCCGGTCCGACTGGTGACTGGGTCAAGACTCGAGTAATCAAAGGCGGAGCGTTGCTGCCTGCTGCATATGGATGTCGACACGCTTATGATGGTGTGGTGGGGAAACCGCCATCGCGGCGCAAGACGATTCTCCTGGTGGCCACATGAGCGCGCCCCAGGTTGCAGGCTCGTCGCTGGTGCGCCTGCCGCTGGTCCGCCTGCCGCCGACATCGAACGGCGGCTCGTGATGCAGCGGGGCCTCGCCGCGGCGTGGGTTGCGCTGGTGCTGGCGCTCGCCGGCTGCGGGAGCCAGAGTCAGGCCTCCGGCAGCGTGCCGGCCCACCGGCCTGCCGCGACCGCGCGCACGACGGCCGCGACCACGCCACCGACCCGGGCAGCGAGGCCGGGCGCTCGCCGGACCGCGCGCGCGATTCCCGCTGGCGACTGGCCTCAGTTCAACTTCACCGCCCAGCGCTCCGGGGTCGGTCCGGCCAACACGGGGATCACCGCCGGTGACCTGGGCCAGCTGCGGCTGCGCACCGTCAAGCTTCCCGGCATCGCCGACAGCTCCGCGATCGAGCTGCACGGGATCCGGATCCACGGACGCAAACGGGACGTGCTCGTGCTCACCACCAGCTACGGGCACACGTTGGCGATCGACGCCGCCACCGGTCGGATCCTCTGGGAGTTCACACCGTCGGACATCACCTCCTACGAGGGGTCGGCACAGTTCACCACGGCGACGCCGACCGCCGATCCGGACCGGAAGTACGTGTACGCGACGAGTCCGGACGGGAAGGTGCACAAGCTGGTGCTGGCCACCGGCCGCGAGGTCCGAACCGGCGGCTGGCCGGTCACGGTGACGCTCGATCCCACCCACGAAAAGCTCGCGTCGCCTCCGAGCCTCGATGGTCGCGATCTGATCATCGTCACCGACGGATACGTCGGCGACATCCCGCACTATCAGGGGCACGTGGTGAGCATCGACCGCGCCACGGGGAGGATCGTCGCGGTGTTCAACTCACTGTGCTCCGATCGCCGTCACCTGATCGTTCCGACGAGCTGCCCGCAGACCGACTCGGCGATCTGGGGACGCTCCGGCGCGGTGATCGAACCCGACGGGAACATCCTCGTGGCGACGTCGAACGGATACTCGGCGTCGCGGGTCTCGTTCAACGGTCGCACGTACTGGAGCGACAGCGTGCTGGAATTCTCACCCGCGCTGAAGTTGGTGCACAACTGGACCCCGACCGATCAGCTGCATCTCACCGAGGACGACCTCGATCTCGGGAGCACCTCTCCAGCGCTGCTCCCCGGTGACCTCGCCGTGCAGGGAGGCAAGAGCGGCGAGCTGTCACTGCTGAACCTCAAGCGGCTGGATGGCACCACCGGCCCCGCAGGCCCGCGGACCGGCGGTCAGCTGCAGACGATCGCCGCACCGGGATCGACCGACGTGTTCAGCGAACCCGCGGTGTGGACGAGCCCGTCTCACACCACGTACGTGTTCGTCACGACAGGTGCCGGGACCGCCGCCTACCGGCTCGGCGCAGACCGCCGGCTCAGCGTCGCGTGGCAGGACACCACTCCCGGCACCAGCCCGGTGATCGCCGGAGGTCTCCTGTATGTGTACGACGAGATCCACGGCGCACTGCTCGTCCGCGACCCCGTCACCGGGCATCAGCTTCGGTCGTTGCCGGTCGGCGAAGGCCACTGGAACAGCCCGATCGTGATCGGCGGACAGATCGTGCTGCCCGTGGGGAACTCCAACGACCACGCCACCACCGGGACGCTCGACATCTACCACCTCCCAGGTCGCTGAGCGCGCCGACGGGGCACGTCCAACCACAGACCGACCAGGCCGCCGGTCGAGAACGTCTGCGTCCGCTGCCATCGCCTCGGTGCGTGGCCGGTGAAGCTTCGACGTCAAGCTGCCGAACCATCCGACTGCGTCGAACTCGCCGAACCGGCCGGCGCCCACCTGGCGCGCGCTCGCGGGCCAGGGG
>CAXTTD010000174.1:0-3485 GCA_964246945.1 uncultured Solirubrobacteraceae bacterium
CACGTTCACGGACGCGGCACAGGTCCTCTGCGCCGACCTCGCCGCCCGTCTCGGGCGCTAGGCGCGAGGCGACGAGGGCGCCGCGGCGCGCGACGCTCGGTGACGCGGAGGGCTCCGGGACCGCCGCGACGACGTTCGGGACCACCCAGAGCGCCGGTATCGGCGCCCCCAGTTCGCGGAGGCGCGTCCCCGCGAACGCGCTCGGCACGACCACGGCGTCCGCGTGGGCGAGCAGGCGTCGCTGCCCGAGCGCAAGTGCCGCGGCGTAGGTGAGCGATTCCGCGCGCGCCCCGCGGCAGTTGTGTCGCACCCCGGGCCGGGTGTCGATGCCGTGACATTCGAGGCACTCGCGACCGTCTCGGAAGCACACCCCGATCGCGCACACCAGGCGGTACTGGTGCAGATGCAGCACCACCCGGGCGCCGGCCTCGCGAGCTGCCGCCAGCGAGCGCCAACCGAGCGTCGGCAGCAGGTTGTGGGCGTGCACGATGCGCGCGCCGGTCCGGCGTACCGCATCACCGACCTCCTCGGGATCGAGACCGCCACGCAGCAGACCGGCGGCCGCGGCGGGTGGCGCCGTTCCCCCCGAGTCGCGCTGTAGGAGCTCCGCCGGCTCGTTGAGCTCGTCGCGCACGACGCCGAGCAGGTCGGCGACCGCGCGCTCCTCCCCGCCGGTGACGCGATAGCGATGGTGCAGGAAGAGAATCATGGGGAAAGCGTGAGCATTGGCACTCGACGGTGAACTATCGGAAGGTTTTGCGCGGGTTTTCGCCTAGTATCCGGTGCGACGAACGGAATCCGACCGTAGGGGCGTAAGGAACAGCATGAAGCAGATCACCGACATCGCGGATGCGCGACTCGTCAAGGGCCTTGCCCATCCACTGCGCATCGACATCCTGCGCGTTCTCGAGGAGGGCATGGCGAGTCCGAGCGAGATCGCCGGGCGACTCGGCGCGCCGCTGGGCAACGTGAGCTACCACGTGCGCTTCCTGGCGCGGGTCGGGCTCATCGAGCTCGTCGAGACCCGCCCGCGACGCGGGGCCGTCGAGCACTACTACCGGGCCGTGAGCGGCGTGCGGATGAGCGACGCCGCCTGGGCGCAGGTGCCGGCCGTCGTGCGCGACACCGTGCTCTCCGCCACCCTCGAGGAGCTCGGGCGCTCGGTCGGCGCTGCGGTGGCCTCCGGTGGTTTTGACTGCGATGCCGCCCACGCGAGCCGGGTCGAGGTGATGCTCGACCCGAGTGGGTTCTCCGAGCTCTCGGCGGCGGTCGCCGAGCTGCACGAACGGGCGGCCGGCATCGAGCGCGAGAGTGCGCGGCGGATCGCCGCCGGCGCCGAGGCCGTCGATCACCCGGGCGACGAGGCGGCGATCGGCGCCGAGCTCGTGCTCATGCTTTTCGGCTCCGCCGTCGTGCCCGTCGCCTGAGGACGAGTCACCGGCCCGGCTCCGTAGGCTCGGGGCGGTGGACCCGGAGACGATCACCACTGCGGCGCTGCAGACGCTCGACGAGGCCGGCTCGGAGCACCTCACGATGCGCGGTTGCTGGGCGGCGGGGGGTCCAGGTGGGCGGTCTCTACCACCACGTGCCCGCGAGACGACGCGGCACATCCTGCTCGAGCACCGCGACGTCGCGCGGATCTTCGCCGGCGCCCCGCTGTTCGGCAGCCTGAGCGCGCTCACCCTCATGGAGGGCCTGCTCGACACGCTCGCGCAGGGGATCGCCGCCGAGCGCGTGGGCACCTGCGCGGACACCCTGCTCTCCTACCTCACGGGCTACATGCTCCAGGAGCAGCACGAGCGCTGCCCACCGTCGCGCAGGCGATCTACCACCCGGTGTTCACCGCGCTCGAGCGCCGGTCCCACGAGATCACCGCCCACCATCGGTACTGGCGGCTGCTCACCTCTGAGCTCGTCCAGGACGGCGGCGTCCAGGGCGCGATCTACAACCTCGTCACCCTCGCCATCATCGCCACCTTCGCAGGCTGGTTCTGGGGCGGGCCGCGTTCGTTCTCCATGTTCTTCCTGCTCGGCGTGGCCTTCGACGTCGTCAACGTGATCGGTCATCAGGCCGGCGGCGGCAACTCGGGCGCCACCTACGGCCTGGGGCCGACGCTCGTCGAATGGCGCGAGCGGAGCCTTGCCGCCGGCGAGAGCGACGCCCGCTCGGCGAACGTGTCCGAGTGCGCAGTGCCGTCGGGCGCTGCCCGCTGAAGGAGCGCCGCGCGAGCTCACCGAAGGTCCTCCCGCGTGAAGGCGGTCGGGGACATCCGCCGGAGCATCGCGAGCGCGCTGCGGCCGACGGACACGCATTCGTACACGTGCGTACAGAAGCGTATGATCTCGGTTATGTCGACGATCAACGTGAGTACCGCGCGCCAGACCCTCCCCGCCCAGCTCGACCGTGTGGAAGGGGGCGAGGAGGTTGCGATCACTCGGCACGGCCGGGTTGTCGCTGTGCTCGTGCGCCCCGACGCACTCAGGGCGCGCCGCGCGCCCGAGGCATGGAGCCGGGCTGACCACATCGGTTCCCGGCTCGAGAGTGCCCGCCGCGAGCCCCGACGTCCTCCGGCCCTCAGTCCCGAGCGCGCGGAGGAGCTAGTCGAGGCCGTTCGCGTCGAGAGATCCACGCGGTGAGCGCTGTGACTGCATTCGACGCAGACGTGTTGATCTACGCTGCCGCGAAGGACCACCCCATCGGCTCGCGGGTGGCTGCGCTGTTCGCCGATGCCGACGCGGATGCCGTTGGCATCGGGTCTGTGCTTTTGCTCGCAGAAGTGTTGACACAGCCGATGCGCGATGACCCAGACTCCGCCGAGACGGCGGCGCTGATCAGTCTGCTCAGCCGACTCGAGCTACGCCCACTCGACGAGACGACGGCGCGGCTTGCGCTTGCGCTTGCGATCTCGTATGGCTTGCGCGCCGCGGATGCCGCGCACCTCGCGACCGCGATCGTCGCGGAGGCGGACCGGTTCCTCACCAACAACCGCAAGGACTTTCCGCCGACGATCACCGAGATCGATGTCGTATACCCGGATGCATTGCCAGCCGTCGCCTCCTGATGACCGCGCCCGAGCTCCTCGCGCGCTCTGCGCCGAGGTGCTGGGCTAGAGCATTCTCGGCCCACGATCTTGAATTGCCGCTCAGCGACCTTCCTGACCGGCGCCGACAACCCACTCACGGCCTGGGGCAGCCAGGGCCGGGGCGCCGGAGAACCTCACACGCTTCCAGACGCGTCCGGATCGGTGCGCCCCCCGCCAACCTAAATCCCCGTGGCGAGGGACCGAATCCGCGGGGCCTATGCCCCTCTGGGCCCCGCGGAGGGAGCTGGCCTGACATTTCCAGTACCAGCTCGACGACATCAGGCGACCACACCGCCCGACATTTCCGACATCACCGTCATCAACCGCAGCCGGTGTTGAAGCCGCAGCTCCCGCACGTGTAACAGCTGCCGGTGCGCTGCATCATCCCGCCGCACTGCTGGCA
>CAXTTD010000174.1:3585-6866 GCA_964246945.1 uncultured Solirubrobacteraceae bacterium
ATCTCCGGGTTGGAGGTCATGCCCTCGGGCTCGAAGCGCATGTAGCTGAACTTGCGCACGAGCGTCTCCAGCGGCACGCCGTATTGCAGCGACAGGGAGATCGCGGTCGCGAACGCGTTCATCATGCCGCGCAGCGTCGAGCCCTCCTTGCCGATGTCGGTGAGGAAGATCTCCCCGACGGTGCCGTCCTCATACATGCCCGCGGTGATGTAGCCCTCGTGCCCGCCGATCGAGAACTTGTGGGTGATCGACTGGCGCTCGCGCGGCATCCGCCGCCGCTTGGGTCCAACCTTCGCGAGGGCGTCCTTCACCGCCTTGTCGACCTCCGCCTGCACGTCGACCGCCGCCGGCGTCTCGTCCTGAGCGTCGGTGCGCAGCGCCTGGGCGGTCTTCGACCCGTCGCGGTAGATGGCGAGCGCCTTCACCCCGAGCTTCCACGCCTGCAGGTAGGCGTCGGCGATGTCCTCCGCGGTGGCCGTGCGGGGCATGTTCACGGTCTTCGAGATCGCGCCCGAGAGGAACGGCTGGATCGCGCCCATCATCGTGATGTGACCCATGTAGGAGATCGCCCGCTCGCCGACGGCGACGTCGAACACCGGCAGGTCCTCGGCCTCGAGGCCCGGGGCGCCGACGATCGTCCCCTTCTCGTTGACGTACGCGATGATCTGCTCGATGTGCTCGTCGGAGTAGCCGAGCGTCTGCAGCGCGAGCGGCACCGTCTGGTTGACGATCGTCATCTGCCCACCACCGACCAGCTCCTTGAACTTCACCAGCGAGAAGTCGGGCTCCACGCCGGTCGTGTCGCAATCCATCAGGAAGCTGATCGTGTTGTGGCTCACGAATCCGTTGGCCACGTAGGTGACGTTGTCGGGCACCGAGAGATCGAACGTGGGCTCGTCCTCGAGCAACTCTGAGCTCGCCACGGTGTCGAAGAAATAGCCGAGCAGCTGCTCGAGCTCCGGGGCCGGCTCACGCTCAACCAGTGCAGTGGCGAGACGACGGGTGATTCCCCCCGAGCGGGAGAGCTCCATCAGCGCCGCCTTCCGCATGCGATCGTTCACTGGAGCTACGCGATCCACGAGCTCCCGCGTAACGGGAATGTGGTCGTAGCGGGCCGCCTGGGGATGATCAGGCGTGCTGAGGCCGAGGTTCTTGCGCTCGGACATGAATCCCACCTCGGCCACGAACCGGGTTGCCGAGCTGGCGTTGAGCAGACGCAGGCGATGGCACGGTCCGCCGAGCTTGTCGCGGCTCTGATCCAGGTTTCGCGTAGTCACGAAGCCCAGGGTCAGCAAGAGCGTCTGGACGTCGCGTGAGAACTCCTCGGTCGTGGTGCTCCAGTACGCGTAACCGTGATTGGCGTTGCCATCGGCCTCGAACAGACCCCTGACGAATGCCGCATAGGTGTCGTGATCGTTGCTGTGCAGCACCGCGTCGGGCACGTGGGGCGACCACCCCTTGCCGGAGTGACCGACGAACGGGGAGAGCTTCGAGAAGCCGCAGGCGTCCCACCAGATCGTGAGGGGCACCGAGTGAAACGCCAGCTCCGTGTAGCCGACACACGGCAGTGTATGTGCTTCGATTCCGAACAGCGCGCGACCAAGCTCGGTCAAGCGCTCCAGGACATCATCGTCCCCGTCGGCGACGCATAGCCTCAGCCCCTTGGCGTGCAGCGAACCGTCGCCCATGAAGTAGCCCACGAACTCAGCGAGCTCCGGGCTCATGGTCCGGGGGACGCGCGTCCGGTGATCGCTGTTCCAGTGCAGATCTCCGAGCGGAGGCAGCGTGACCTCGCACGACTCGCCGACCAACCCTCCGAGCATCATCGGCACCCGATCGCCGGGCTTGACCTCGGCCAGCCGTCGCCACGTCCAATCGCCATCGGCATCGACGACCTTGACGCGGTGGGTCGGGGTGCCCTGGATCCGGTAGCCCCGCTTGGTCTGCACCGAGACCACCTGCTCTGAGCCGTTGACGTAGAACTTGGTTGCCGCACGCGGCCCTTCGTCGGTCGCGACCTGAACATCAAGGTCCTGCCACTTGGCGCCGTCGACATCTCCGAGGCTGCGCAGTCGCACGAGTCCTCGGCTGGTCGACACGAGCGATCCGGCAACCAGGCACCCCGTGGGAGCCATGACGGTGGCCTGGGCGTTGCGATAGCCGTGCAGCGCCCCCGCGGACACCGCGTCGTCCCATGTCGCCCGCGCCGCGTCGAGCAGGTCGCCGTCGACGCAGTCCGCGACCGGGATCTTGTATGCCGCGTCACGGTGCATCCGCATCACGTTGTTGTGCGCGTCACGGTTCTCCGCGTAGCGCTCGTACGGTCCCATCGCCTCCGCGATCCGCGCCGAGCCGAGGTAGCCGCGCCCGGTCATCAGCGCGGTGATCGCCGCGGCGGTGCCGCGGCCCGCGTCGGAGTCGTACGGCACGCCGTCGGCCATCAGGTAGGCGCCCAGGTTCGCGAAGCCCATCCCCAGCTGACGGAACGCCCGGGCGTTCTCGCCGATCTCCTCGGTCGGATAGCTCGAGGGCGAGACGACGATCTCCTGGGCGAGGAAGATGATGTCGACCGCGTGGGTGAACGACTCGACGTCGAAGGTGCCGTCCGGCTGGCGGAACTTCATCAGGTTCAGCGAGGCGAGGTTGCACGCCGAGTCGTCGACATGCATGTATTCGGAGCACGGATTAGACGCGTTGATCCGCCCCGAGTTCGGGGAGGTGTGCCACTCGTTGATGGTCGTGTCGTACTGGACGCCCGGGTCCGCGCAGCGCCACGCGGCCTGCGCGATGTCGCGCATGAGCTCGCGGGCGGGAATCGGATCGCCGACCGGCTCGCCGGTGACCCGGGAGATGAGGTGCCAGTCCGCGTCCGCCTCGACGGCCTTCATGAACTCGTCGGAGACCCGGACGGAGTTGTTCGCGTTCTGGTACTGAATCGAGTAGAAGCCGTCGCCGTCGATCGACATGTCGAAGCCGGCATCGCGCAGCGCCGCGGCCTTGTCCTCCTCCTTGGCCTTGCACCAGATGAAGTCGCGGATGTCCGGGTGGTCGACGTCGAGCACGATCATCTTCGCCGCCCGGCGGGTCTTGCCGCCGGACTTGATCGTGCCCGCCCACGCGTCGGCGCCGCGCATGAAGCTCACCGGTCCCGAGGCCGTGCCGCCCTTGGACAGCGGCTCCATCGAGCCGCGGATCTTCGACAGGTTGATGCCCGAGCCCGAGCCACCCCGGAAGATCTTGCCCTCCTTGGTGTTCCAGTCGAGGATCGACTCCATCTCGTC
>CAXTTD010000175.1:0-4131 GCA_964246945.1 uncultured Solirubrobacteraceae bacterium
CGGTGGAGGCGGTGGCAGCGGCGGTGGAGGCCATCGGGTCTGCCATCCTACCGCTCCGACTTGCTGCGAACAAGCAAGTCGCCGTCGGTCCTACAGAGTGGGATGTTGTGCGACCCCTCGTCTCAAGATCTCCCATGCCCGGGTAGGGTCAAGCCATGACCGAGAGTGACGCCTCCCCCACGCTCACCGGCTCCTGCGGCTGCGGCGCCGTGCGCTTCACCGTCTCCGAACCGCCCGACGCCGCCGCCTACTGCCACTGCACCCGCTGCCAGAAGCGCACCGGCACCGCTGCTCAGGCCTCCGCCCGCGTGACGCCCGGCACGGTGACGATCACCCAGGGCGAGGACCGGCTGGGCGCGTGGACGCCGCCGGGCGGCCTCGCCAAGGCGTTCTGCCGGGAGTGCGGCAGTCACCTGTTCGGGCGCGAACCGGACACCGGCGAGATCACCGTCGTGCGCATGGCGGCAGTCGACGGCGACCCGGGCGTGCGCCCGATGGCCCGCCAGTTCGTCGCCTACGCCGCCCCCTGGGAGACAATTCCCGACGACGGGCTGCCCCGCTTCTCGGAGGCGGTCACCCGGGAGCCGTAGGGCGCCCGCGGGGAGCCGCAGAGGCGTCCGCCGGGAGCCGCAGAGGCGCCCGCCGGGAGCCGCAGAGGCGCCGGCCGGGACCTGGAGGACGTCGGCCCGGGCCTCAGCCGGCCCGGACGCCGGCAAGCAGCTCGGCGACCCGATCGGCCTCGAGCACCGGCGCGAGGAGCCGGCCCTGTCCGCCGTCACAGCCGAGCTCGGCGAGGAGCTCGCACTGGGTCTCGGTCTCGATCCCCGAGCCGATGGCCGCGGCGTCGAGGCCGTGGGCCACCGCGACCACCGAGCGGGTCATCGGCGGGACCCACCGGCCGCCGCTCGCTGCCACGAGCTCGCGCGGAAGCTTCAGCGCGCGGATCGGCAGGCGGTGGAGCATGGTGAGCGACGAGTATCCGGTGCCGAACTCGTCGACATGCAGGCCGATCCCGGCCTGCACGATCTCCGAGAGCAGCGGGCCGCTGCGCTCGAGTACGGCGAGCGTCGACTCGACGAGCTCGAGGCGCACGCGGTCCGCGGGCACGTCGAAGTCCGCGGTGCCCGCGCGCAGCTGGTCGACGAGCGCGGCGTCGGAGAGCTGGCGCTCGGAGAGGTTCACCGACACCCACAACGAGTCGTCGGCGAGGCCCTCGCGCCGCCAACCGGCGAGCGCGTGCAGCGCGCTGCGCAGGACGTGCTCGCCGAGGGCGCCGATGAGCCCGCTCTCCTCGGCGATCGCGATGAACTCGACGGGCTCGACCGGGGTGCGGTCACGCGGCCAGCGGGCGAGCGCCTCGAGACCGATGAGGCGCCGGTCGGCCAGCGCGAGGATCGGCTGGAAGTGGACCTCGAGGCGTTCCTGCTCGATCACGTCGCGCAGGTCGTCCTGGCGCGCAAGCCGGCTGCTGACCCGGCGGCGCGTCCGCTCGTCGAACATCGACCAGCGCCCGCGGCCCTGACGCTTGGCGTCGTACATGGCGACGTCGGCGGCGCTGATCAGCTCGGCGGGGCTCTGGTCCTCGGCGTTCAGCGAGATCCCGATCGAGACGCCGACGTGCAGCTCGTTGCCCTCGATCTCGAACGGGGCGCGCATCGCGTACAGGATCCGCTCGGCGATCACGGTCGCCTCCGCGGGCTCGACGAGCCGCTCGAGCAGCACCGTGAACTCGTCACCGCCGAGGCGGGCGACGGTGTCGCCGGGCCGCACCGCGCCGGCGATCCGCTCGCTGAACGCGATCAGCAGCTGATCGCCGACGGCGTGGCTGAGCCTGTCGTTGATCTGCTTGAACCCGTCGAGGTCGAGGAACAGCAGCGCGCAACCGGCCGAGGTCTCGCGGGCGGCGCCCTGCAGGGTCTGCTCGACGCGGTCGAGGAACAGCGTGCGATTCGGCAGGCCGGTGAGCATGTCGTGCAGGGCCTCGTGCTCGAGGCGCTGCTGGACCACGTGGCGATCGGTGGTGTCGCGCAACGAGCCCGCCATGTGGATCGGGGTACCGTTCACGTCGCGGCTGGCAAGCCCCTGCACCTCGACCCACAGCCAGTGGCCGTCCCGGTGGCGCATCCGGAACTCGCCTTCGAGGCTCGGCGTCTCCCCGGCGAGGTGAGCCTCGATCACCGTCCGCAGGCGGGTGGCGTCCTCGGCGGCGACGAGTCCGAGGAAGTCCTCGGGATCGACCTCGAGCGCCTCCTCGCTCAGCCCGAGGATCCCGGACAGACGTGGCGAGCTGTACATGACCCCGGCGGTGAGGTCCCAATCCCAGATCCCGTCGTCGGAGGCGCGGGCGGCGAGCGCAGAGCGCTCGGCCTTGTGGTGGTTGAGGGCAAGGCGGATCGAGCGTCCGAGCTCGGCGGCGTGCAGCTGCTGCTTGGTGAAGAAGTCGGTGGCGCCGAGCGCCGCCGCCTCGAGGTCGATCTCGGCGACCGGTTGCCCGGTGAGCATGATGACGGGCGCGACCGGACGAGAGGCGAATGCCTCGCGGATGAGCTCGAGGCCGGTCCGCTCCCCCAGCCGGTAGTCGATCAGGTAGACGTCGTGACTCTGGCCGCGCATCGCTGCCAGGGCGGCCTCGTAGGTGTCCGCCCAGTCGACCGAGATCCGCATCTTCCCCTGGTCGGCGAGCAGATCGCGGGTGATCAGGTAGTCGTCCTCGTCGTCCTCGACGATCAGCAGGCGGACGTCCTCGGGCTCGGCCCGAGGCGCATCACGGGACGGACGATCCACGGAACCGGTTTCCTCGGCGAGCAAGGACCGCATTATGAGCCATCCTCAGCCGTCCGGACTAGTCCGAGCAGGCGTGACAGACGCCGTGCAGGACGATTTCGTGCTCGGACACCGCGAGCGGCACCCGCTCGCTCACTCGGGCCACCGCCCGCTCGAGCGCGTCGTCGGTGAACGGCTCGAGCGTGCCACACCGATCGCAGACGAGGTGGTGATGGTGGCCGTTGCCGTGATGCTGGGGCTCGTAGCGGGTGATGCCCGCCCCGACGTCGACCCGGCCGACGATGCCGACCGCCTCGAGCTCCTCGAGGATCCGGTAGATCGACGCGCGCGAGACCCGGCGCGGGCCGGCGGACAGGCGATCCTCGATCTCGAACGCCGAGAGCGCGCACCGCTGGCCGGCGAGCAGCTCGAGCACCTCGCGGCGGGCCCCGCCGCGCCGGTAGCCGGCGCCGGCGAGCCGCTGCTCGGCCTGCTCGGTCCAGGCTCTGATCGCGTCCACCGCCATCGGGGCTCAGTCTAGGTACGCCCGCAGCGGGCGCGAGCCCGCCGGCGCCCGGCGGCGCAGCGCGCCCGTGATGCGTCCGAGGACGTAGCAGCCGGCGCTCACCGTACCCACGAAGAAGCCGACCGGGTAGTCGGTCTCGTAGGAGCCGGCGATGGCCACCGCGACCGCGAGCAGCGCGATCGCCACCGACAGCGCGAGCGCCCGGCCGGGCCGGTCGCACACCGCGCGGGCGGCTGCCGGCGCCCCGATCATGAGGCTGAACACGAGCAGCGTGCCCACCACCGGGACCGTCATCGCGGTGGCGAGGGCGACGACGAGCAGGAAGCCGAGCTCGACCCGGCCGGCCCGCACGCCGCGCGCCTCGCCGGCCTCGGGCAGCACCGAGCTCAGCAGCAGCGGGCGGTAGAGCACGCCGAGTGACACCAGGCAGACCGCGGCGATCGAAATCGTGGGTCCGAGCTCCGCGGAGCTGATTCCGAGCACCTCGCCGAACAGCAGCGCGTACACGGCCGACGCGTAGTCCGAGCTCACGTCGAGGAACAGCGCGCCGAGCGCGAGCATCATCACCAGCACGAGCGCGGTGACCACGTCGTGGCGCCCGCGGCGCCCGAGGCCGGCGATCCCGAGGGCGCCCAGCACCGCGAACAACGCGAGTCCGACCAGCGTGCTCACCCCCACGAGCGCCGCGCCCGCCGCGCCGGCGAACGAGCCGTTGGGCAGCGCGTGGGCGACGAACGCCGAACCGCGCAGGACGACGAAGAAGCCCACGAGACCGGCGACCACCGCGACCACCAGGGCGACGATCCAGGTGTTCACCATGAAGCCGCTGAACACGGCTCAGC
>CAXTTD010000175.1:4141-6826 GCA_964246945.1 uncultured Solirubrobacteraceae bacterium
CCACTCCCCTGTGGTCCCCCATCACGCCCCTAACCCCGGCCCACCCCCCGCGGGGCGCGGGGGGGGCGCGGGCGGCGCGGGCGGCGGGACGCCGCGCCGTGGCCCGAGCGCCGATCGCCCCGCAGAGGAGATAGATGACGAACACCAGCGCGACGACGAAGAAACTCACCGGCCAGCCCGTCCCGTGCGGCGGCCAGTCGTAGCTGTCGTAGGCGAGCAGCACCCCGACCCAGGCGGCGAGGATGCCGAGTCCCGCCGCGCACGCCATGGCGAGCCCGGGGCGGCGCACGATCCGCAGCGCCGCCGCCGCGGGGCCGATGAGCAGCGCCGTGGAGAGGATCGAACCGATGGTGAGCGCGCACAGCGCCACCGACACCGACAGGGCCAGCAGGTAGGCGTAGCCCATCACGGCCACCGGCACCCCGCGGGCGGCGGCGAGCTCCGGGCTCGCCGAGCTGAGCAGCAGCGGGCGGGCGATGACCGCGAGCATGCCGAGCACGATCACCGCGAGCAGCGCGACGAGCGGCACCGTGGACCCCTGCACTGCGAACAGCGAGCCGAACAGGATCGTCACCACCGCGCCGGTGGTGTTGTGGACCGTCGTGTCGAGGTACAGGAACAGCGCGGCGACCCCGAGCCCGGCACCGAGCACGACGCCGGTGGCGAGATCCCGCCCGCGGCGGCGCTGAATGCCGACGAGCTCCATCAGCGCGGCGGCCACCACGTTGATGACCAGGAACCCCCCCAGGGGACCGACGCCGATCAGGAGCGCGCCATAGCCGCCGGTGGTGCCGATGTCGCCGAGCGCCTCGCCGGCAAACGACTGCCCGCGGATGACGGTGAGCACGCCAAGCGGTCCGGAGACGAGCGCCACCGCGGCGCCCACCGCGAGCGCCGTATGCACCGGGCCGCTGGCGAAGAACCCGGGCGCGAAGATCACGTGAGCACCTCGACGCCCGTCGCCTCGCCGCCCGCGCTGCGCCCGGGCTCGCCGCCGACCCCGGCGACCACCAGCACGCGGCCGCGGACCTGCAGGACGTCGACGGGATGCCCGTAGAGCCGGGTGAGAACCTCTCCGCGGATGACCTCCCCGACGGCGCCGTGCACCGCACGGCCACCGGCGAGGTAGACGACGCGGTCCATCACCGGCAAGAGCGGATTGATCTCGTGCGCGGAGATGAGCACCGCAAGTCGCTGCTCGGCGGCGATCCGGGCGACGAGCGCCACCACCTCGCCCGAGCTGCGCAGATCGAGGTTGGCCAGCGGCTCGTCGAGCAGCAGCAGGCGGGGGCGGCTGATGAGGGCGTGGGCGATGAGCACCCGCTGCTGCTCGCCGCCGGAGAGCTCGCCGATGCGGGCGTCGGCGAACTCCCGGGCGCCGACCTGATCGAGCGCCTCCTGCACCCGGGCGCGGCGCCCCGCGGAGGGCAGGCCGATGCCGAGCCGGTGGCCGTCGAGGCCGAGCCCCACGAGGTCCCGCGCGCGCAGGGGCACGTCGGGATCGAACCCGAACTTCTGGGGCACGTAGCCGATCTGCGGGTTGCGGCGCGAGCGGGGCGCTCCGCCGATGAGCACCCGCCCCGACACGGCGCCGCGCTGCAGACCGAGGATGACCCGAAACAGGGTCGTCTTGCCGGCGCCATTGGATCCGATCAGCCCGGTGAACTCACCGGGTCCGATCGCGAAGTCGATCGCGTCAAGGACCGGGCGCCCGCCGAGGCGGACGCTCACCCCCTCGACGCTGAGGACCGGCGCGCTCATCGTGGGAGCAGGCTTCGAGTCGAGACCCCGTCGGCGACCGCCCGCCGCAGCGCCCGGAGCTCCGCCATCATCCACGACTGGTAGTCATAGCCCGGGGTCGGCATCGTCTCGTAGACGCCGACCACCGGAATGTGGGCGCGGGCGGCGTCGGCGAGGAAGCCCTGGGTCACCGAGTCGGTCACCTGCTGGTTGTAGACGAACGCCTTCACCCGGTGCTCGGCGAACAGCGCCTCCTGGAGGCTCACCGCCTGCGGGGCGGGATCGGTGCCGTTCATGATGTCGGCCTGCATGGAGAACGGGGTGAGGTTCTTCACCCCGGCGGCCTGCAGCATGTCGTCCCCCACCGGCTCGGTGGTGGCCACCGTGGTGTCCGGATAGCGGCGCGCAAACCGCGCGAGCGCCGTCGTCCACGGCTTCAGGGAGGCGACGAAGCGCGCCGCGCGGGCCCGGAAGTAGGCCGCGTGGGCCGGCGCCAGCGCGCCGAGGTCGCCGGCGAGCGCGTGGGCGACCGCCGGCATCGTGCGCGGGCTGTACCAGAGGTGGGGGTTGGGGGTCGAGTCAGGCAGGTGAAGCAGCGTCTGCACGTCAATCACCCGGCGCGAGCCGTTCGACGAGGCCGCCTCGATCTTGCTCATGAAGTCGTCGTAGCCGACCCCGTTCTGCACCACGAGCCGCGCCCGGGCGACGGTCTGCGCGACGCTCGGGCTGGCCTCGAAGCTGTGCGGGTCGGTGTTCGGGTTGCTCATGATCGCGCTCACCGACACGTAGCGCCCACCGATCTGGGAGATCACGTTCGCGTACTGATTCTCGGCCCCGACGGCGAGGATCCGCCCGTGCGCCGCGGCCGGCGAGCCGGCGGCGCCGCAGCCGGCGAGCAGGCCTGCCCCGAGCAGCAGCCCGAGCAGCGCGGGGAGGGCACCCAAG
>CAXTTD010000176.1:0-2288 GCA_964246945.1 uncultured Solirubrobacteraceae bacterium
GGTGCCGGGCGGGCACAACTGCCCCCGCGCCATGCGCTCCCGGCCGCGCGGCCGGTCGTGTTCTCGGAGGCTGTCGCGGAATCTCCGGAGCGCACAGGTCCCGCACAGGTCCCGCCGCAGCCCGTGGCGTGCGCGCCATCGGCCGCGCGACCGCCAGCTGTCGAGAGCCGGTGAGGGCTGACGCGGTCTCGCGAGCCCGCGATTCCGCTCATTCCAATCCCACCACTGACCGGAGTGTTCGATCGCTCGTCTAGGGCGCCCCACGTTCGACCAACCCTCCCGCCGCGCGGGCCGGAGTGTGCGAAATGGCGGGCGGGTCGATCGACGAAACGTCCGGGCCGCCGGCGAGGACGGGCAGCATGTCGCGGCTGTCCTCTGAGCAGTTATCCCGCGGGTCGGCGCAGCCGCGCGGACTCCGTGTCTGGGGCCGCTCGGAGCCTGAACCTGGGTGACCACGACAAAGCGCGCTTGGCGTTCGCGTTGTCCAGCAGCGCGCGGAAGGGGTCACGGTCGTACTCCTCCCCGCCGCGCCACGGAACATCCGGATGAATCGACGCCGCCGCCTCGCGGCTGGTCTGTACGGCAAGCGCACAGTCATCGGCGCTGACGTTGAACACCCCGTGTCCGGTGAACGAGCCGGCCACCGCGTGCGCGACGGCCGCGGCGGCGTCGTCACGATGGTTGTAGGCGCCGTACTCCCAGAACGGCCGACGATCGTTCATCGGATCCGCCTGCCACCGCTGTCGCATCGCGTCGGTGATCTCGGGGGTCCAGATCCCGGGGAAGCGCAGACAGATCGTGGTGATGCCGCTCGCCCGGGTCGACTGCTCGCACAGCAGCTCCGCGGTCCGCTTCGCGAGCGCGTACGGAGCTCTCGGATACGTGGGATGGGCGTCGTCGATGGGGAGGTAGTCAGGGGCCCGTTGTCCGAGAAACAGGCCGAGTGCGTCGACGCTGCTCACGAGCACGACGCGTGAGCTGCCGGTCTCCGCGGCGCGCAGCACATTGCTCATGCCGAGCACGGTGGTGGACAGAACCTCCTGCGCCCCTCCGACGGCCGCACCGGAGGCAAGCTCGGTGTCGATGTCATCAAGTGGGTCGTCGAGCGCTGCCATGTGCACGATCGCCTCGCAGCCGTGAGCGGCGCTGACCACGGCGCCGACGTCCCTGACGTCGAACCCGTCGATCACGTCGAAGGCGATCGGTCGATGTCGACCGGCCGCGGTGAGCTGCTCGATGAGCGCCCGCCCCAACATTCCGGAGCTACCCGTCACGAGAACCCGCATCCGGGGGCTGACGCCACCGGGGTTCGATTCGATTCTGTCTCTCCCGGCCGGCTCAGCCGCGGTGGTGGAAGGCGACGACCGTCTGCAGCTCGGTGAAGGTCTGCATCACGTGGTTGCCGCCGACCCGGCCGAGCCCGCTCGCCGAGCCCGCGCGACCGCCGAACGGCAGCTGGGGCTCCCAGTAGTTGGTGGAGGCGTTGATGTTCACCCAGCCGCTGCGGGCGCGGTCGGCGAACCACAGCCCGCGCTCGAGGTCGGCGGTGAAGATCGCGGCCAGTAGGCCGTAGGGCGAGCCGTTCACGAGCCCGAGGGCGTCCTCAATCGACTCGATCGCGATCACCGGGGCGACCGGGCCGAACGTCTCCTCGCGCGCCACCTGGGCATCCCGCGGAACCTCGCCGAGCACGGTCGCTGGCCAGTACAGGTCGGTCGGGCGATCGGTCTCTCGCGCGCCCCCGGTGAGCCGGCGCGCCCCTCGAGACAGGGCGTCGGCGACGTGCGCGTCCATCTTGGCGGCGACCCCGGCGTTGTTGAGTGGGCCCATCGTGGTGGCGGGGTCGAACGGGTCGCCGAGCACCACCTCCCGGGCCACGCGCGCAGCGAGCCGCTCGGTGAACTCATCGGCGATCCCGCGTTCGACGAGCAGCCGCTCGCCGGCGGTGCAGCTCTGCCCCGCGCACAGGAAGCATGCGGACATCGCCGCGTCGAGGGCCCCGTCGAGGTCCGCGTCGGCCAGCACCACGAGCGGGCCGTTGCCGCCCATCTCGAGCAGCGTCGCCTTGCCGGCGGCCGCGGCGGCGACCGAGCGCCCGGTGGCGGTGGAGCCGATGAACGCCACCCCGTCGCTGCCGGGGTGGCGGGCGAGCTCGTCGCCAACCACCGGGCCGGGGCCGGGGACGAGGTTGAGCACCCCGGCGGGCAGGCCGGCGTCGGCGACGCCCGCCATGAGCGCCGCGGCACCCACCGCCGCCTCGACCCGCGCGAACACCTCGTCCGGCGTGC
>CAXTTD010000176.1:2298-6797 GCA_964246945.1 uncultured Solirubrobacteraceae bacterium
CCGCCGATGGCCGCTATTGCCAACGCCATCGCGATGGCGACCGGCAAGCGGATGACTGAACTGCCAATGTCCCCGCCGCGTCTGCTGGCCGCTCTTTCGGCCTGACATGACCGCTCGGGTTGTCTTCACCTCGGGCGGCCCCCCCGGGCCCCCCCCCCGGGGGGGGGGGGGGGGCGGGGGTGGCGCCCCCGGGGGGGCCGGCGGGGGTGGCCGCCCCACGCCATGAGCGCCGCGGCACACACCGCCGTCGAGGGCGCCGGGGTCCACACGACAGCATTGCCGCAGGCCAGGGCGGGCGCGATCAGCTCCGCGGGCATCGTGTAGGGCCAGTTCCAGGGGGTGATCACCGACACCACGCCGCGCGGGCGGCGGACGAGCATCACCCGCGCGCCGGGGGAGACCGACCCGGGCAGCTCCCCGGACAGCCGCCGCCCGTCCTCGGCGGCCAGCCGCCAGTACTCGACGAGCTCGTCGACCTCGGGGAACGCCTCGACGTGCAACGGCTTGCCCTGCTCGAGGGTGAGGGTGCGGGCGAGCTCGTCGCGGCGCGTCACGATCACGTCGGCGACGGCGTGCATGTGCGCGGCGCGATGAGACGGGGTGAGCGCCGCCCACGCCGCGGCGGCGTCGCGTGCGGCGGCGATCGCCCGGCGGGCGTCCGCGCGATCGCCCTGAGCGACGGTCGCGATCATCTCGCCGGTGGCGGGGCTGAACGCCGGCACGACGCCGGCGCTCTCCGAGTCGCACCAGCGTCCCTCGATGAACATCCGAGCCGTCTCCATCGCCGCCCTCAGCAATCTCTTTGACACAGTTCGACAACTGATATATAACAACGCGATCGCGACCGTCGAGCCTTCACCTGGGATCGTCCCGGACTCCGACGAGCTGGCGGGCTTCGGATACCGCCAGGAGCTCGATCGGTCGCTGAGCTCGTTCTCCTCGTTCGCGGCGGGCTTCAGCTACATCTCGATCCTCACCGGGGTCTTCGAGCTGTTCGGCTTCGGCTTCTCCAACGGCGGACCGGCCGTGTGGTGGTCGTGGTTGATCGTTCTGGGCGGCCAGATGGCGGTCGCGCTGTGCTTCGCGGAGATGGCCGGCCAGTTCCCGCTGGCCGGCTCCGTGTACCAGTGGTCCAAGCGCATCGGCACCGACGGCCTGTCCTGGATGACGGGCTGGATCCTCATCATCGGCTCGATCGTCACGGTGGCGGCGGTCGCAGTCGGCTGGCAGGTCGTGCTGCCTCAGGTGAGCGTCCATCTGCAGTTCATCGGTGCGACGCACGCCGCCAAGGTGGCAAGCGCCGGCACCTACTCCACGTCCGACGGCGCCAAGAACGCGCTGCTGCTGGGCGCGATCCTGGTGATCTTCGCGACGATCATCAACCTGCTCGGCGTGCGGGTGATGGCGTTCATCAACAACGTCGGCGTGATCGCCGAGCTGATCGGCTGCTCGGTCCTCGTGATCCTGCTCATCTTCCACTTCCACCGCGGGCCGGGCGTGGTCGGCAACACGCTGCACACGGGCGCCGGCCATTCCTGGGGCTACTTCGGCGCGTTCCTCATCGCCGGGATCATGAGCGCCTACGTGATGTACGGATTCGACACCGCGGGCACGCTCGCCGAGGAGACCAACGATCCCCGTCGCAGCGCGCCGCCGGCGATCATCCGGGCACTCGCCGCCTCGGCGACCCTCGGCGGTCTGCTGATCTTGTTCGCCGTCATGGCGGTGAGGAACATCCACGACACGAACATCGGCCTGCTCGGGCTGCCGTACATCATCAAGCAGGCGCTCGGCAACACGACCGGGAACGTGTTCCTCATCGACTCCGGGCTCGCGATCACGGTCTGCACGCTCGCCGTCGTCACTGCCTGCATCCGCATGCTGTTCTCGATGGCGCGGGACGGGCGGCTGCCGTTCGGCTCAGCGGTCGCCCACGTGTCGGGCCGGCGCCGCGTCCCGATCGTGCCCGCGCTGTTCGTCGGGGCGTGCTCGCTGGTCCTGCTCGTGGTCAACGTCGCCAACCAGCATGCGTTCCTCACCCTCACCTCGGTGGCGATCATCATGTTCTACCTGCCCTACCTCGCCGTTACCGGCTCGATGCTCGTGCGTCGCCTGCGCGGTGAGTGGCCCCGCCCCGAGCACGGCCCGTACTTCAACATGGGCCGCTGGGGGTTGCCGGTGAACATCCTCGCGGTCGTCTACGGGACGCTCGTCGCCTTTGAGATCGCCTGGCCGCGCACCGCCGTCTACGGCACGGGGGCCTATCGCTACGGCGCCTACATCTTCGTCGGCGCGTCGGCGGTCGTGGGCGGGGCCTACTATCTGCTGGTACAACGCCACAAGAGCGACGCGATCCTCGAGTCCCACCGAGCGGCTATCGTCGAGCCGCTGGCGGCCGAGCCGATGGGCGAGATGGCCCCCTGATCACCGGTGGCGCGAGGCCAGCCGGCGTGCCCCACCGGCCGTTGGCCACACGCTTCCTTGTCGCCCCACAGACGCTGCTAGCATCCCGCGATGCGCCCGCGGCGCAGGTGATGCTCCGCTGCGCACTTCGTTGAGGTAGCGGCGACCGCACCGGTCGCCAGAGCCCCGGCGAGGGTCACAACGAAAAAGTTTTCCCACCAGAAGGTGAATCAGCGTGAAGGTACGTCCCTCGGTCAAGCCCATGTGCGAGAAATGCAAGATCATCCGCCGCCATGGCCGGGTGCTCGTCATCTGTTCCAACCCCCGTCACAAGCAGCGGCAGGGCTAGCCGCCGCCGAGGAGAACCATGGCGCGAATCTCCGGGGTCAACATCCCCCTCAACAAGCGGGTCGAGATCGGCCTCACCTACATCTACGGCATCGGCCGCTCGCAGTCGAACGTTCTGCTCTCCGAGCTCGGCATCGAGCCCGACCGCAAGGTCCGGGATCTCACCGAGGAGGAGGTCGTCAAGCTCCGCGACCGCATCGACTCGGATCTCGTGGTCGAGGGCGACCTGCGTCGTGAGCGCTCGCAGAACATCAAGCGTCTGCAGGAGATCGGCTGCTACCGCGGCCTGCGCCACCGCCGCGGCCTGCCGGTCCGTGGCCAGAACACCAAGACCAACGCGCGTACCCGGAAGGGTCCCAAGCGCATGCAGGTCGCGGGCAAGAAGAAGGCGGGCAAGAAGTGAGCGCAGCGAACCTACATCGGATCCCAATGTGCGAGTCCGCCGAAGGCGGTGAGCAGTGAGTCCGGCTCCTCGACGTCCCCAGCGCGGCCGTCGCCGCGTCCGCAAGAACATCCCCATTGGCCAGGCGCACATCAAGACGTCGTTCAACAACACGATCGTCTCGCTCACCGACCGCGAGGGCAACGTCATCGCCTGGGAGTCCGCAGGCGGCGCCGGCTTCAAGGGCTCGCGCAAGTCGACCCCGTTCGCCGCGCAGGTGACCGCCGACGCGGCCGCGCGCAAGGGCATCGAGCACGGTCTGCAGAAGGTCGAGGTCTTCGTGAAGGGCCCCGGCTCCGGCCGCGAGACCGCGATCCGCTCCCTGCAGGCCGCGGGCCTCGAGGTGACGGGCGTCAAGGACGTCACGCCCCAGGCTCACAACGGCTGCCGACCCCGTAAGCGCCGCCGCGTCTAGCCGCGCGGCTCCCGAATCGAAAGACTGAAACGCCCATGGCTCGTGATACCTCACCCCAGTGCAAGCAGTGCCGCCGCGAGGGCCAGAAGCTCTTCCTCAAGGGTGAGCGCTGCCTCACCGACAAGTGCGGTGTCGAGCGTCGCTCCTACCCGCCGGGCGACCACGGCCGCGGGCGCCAGAAGCAGTCCGAATACCGTGTTCAGCTGCGCGAGAAGCAAAAGGCCAAGCGCTACTACGGGGTGCTTGAGGGTCAGTTTCGGATCTACTACGGCAAGGCGTCGCGCCAGTCCGGCGTCACCGGCGAGAACCTGCTGCGGATGCTCGAATGCCGCTTCGACAACGTGCTCGTGCGCCTCGGTTTCGCCGCCTCGCGCCGCCAGGCCCGGCAGCTCATCCTGCACGGGCACTGGACGATCAACGGCCGCCGGGTGAACATCCCGAGCTACCAGCTCCGCGACACCGACGTGATCGCGATTCACCCGAAGTCCTCCGCGCAGCAGGTGATCCGCGACGCCACCGAGCTCACCGGCCAGGTGCCGGCGTGGCTGCAGGCCGACCACGACGCGCTGACGGCGAAGGTGCTCCGCAAGCCCGAACGGCGCGAGATCGCCGCCCCGGTGCAGGAGCAGCTGATCGTCGAGCTGTACTCCAAGTAACGATTTTGCACAGCCGCGCGGGTGCCGGGGAGACCCGGTGCCCTGCGTGACGCCGGACACCCGCCGCCTCCCCTCCCGGGCGGTCACCACCGAACGACGACGTTAGGACGCGTGATGCTTGACTTCCAGGTCCCCCGAATCTCCGCCGAGTCGGCCGATGACACGCGCGGCTCGTTCACCATCGAGCCGCTCGATCGGGGCTTCGGCTACACCTTCGGCAACTCGCTGCGCCGCG
>CAXTTD010000177.1:0-6766 GCA_964246945.1 uncultured Solirubrobacteraceae bacterium
GGCCGGGCCCGGGCGGAGCTCGAGGGACGTGGGATCACCGTCCACGCGGCGGCGTGCCCCGGGGACACCCGCTACGTGTTCACCACGGTGCAGGACGGCGGCGAGCGCACGATCGTCACCGTTGGCGAGCGCCGCGCGCCGTCGCTTGCCGACGGGCTCGACCTCGACCCGCTGCGCACCGCCGACGGGGTGTACGCGACGGCGACCGACGCGGGGCTGCTCTCCGAGGCCGCCCGGGCCGGAGCGCTGGTGGTCACCCCGCGGCTTGGCGCGCCCACCGGGTTCGCCGGGGTGTCGGGCGTCGACGCCGTGGTGTACAGCGCCTCGGACCCCGGTGAGACCCGGGAGCTTGACGGCTGGGCGCGGATCGCCGGGCTGCTGATCGCCACCGAGGGAGCGCACGGCGGTCACTGGCGTGAGGGCGCAGGGGCCCCGCGCCGGCGGGGGCGCTGGAGCGCGGCGCCGCCACCCGGCCCCGCGCGGGACAGCTACGGCTGCGGGGACTCGTTCGCGGCGGGCGTCACCTTCGGGCTCGCCCGCGGTGAGGACGTCGCCGCCGCGACCGCGGTGGGAGCGCGCTGCGGCGCCGAGATGCTCACCCGCGTCGGCGCGCCCTGAGCACCCGGGACCGGTTCCGGATCGGCCGTCCCGCGACCGCCGGCGGTTCGATGGCGATGCGGTTCGCAATCGCGAGCTGGATCGCCATCGAGGGGGGTCAGTCGGTCTCGCGGGGGGCGTAGCGATGGTGGAGGATGAGCGAGGTGCCCTGCGGATCGCGCAGGAACGCCATGTGGCACACCCCGGTGTCCGTCACGTCCCCCTCGAAGCTCACCCCGGCGGCCTCCAACCGCGCCCGGGCCTCCGCGACGTCGTCGACGTGCAGGGCGATCGGGGCACCGGTGACCGAGGCGTCCATCCCGATCGCGTCGGGCCGGAACACGCTGAGCGTGAGGTTGCCGGTCTCGAACTCGGCGAACCCGCGGTCGGGCAGGTAGGTCGAGCGCGGCAGACCGAGCGTCTCGCCGTAGAAGGCGACGCCGGCCTCGAAGTCGGCGGCGGGGACGCTGACGAAGTCAACGCCGGTGATCGTGTCGGCGGGCATGCTCGTCTCCTCGTTCGGTGGGGTCCCACGATCCTCTCACGCTGCCGCAATGCCTGCGGGCCGGCACTTCAGGCGCCAGCGGGCTGAATCGCGGTCCTCGCGGAGCGCCGATCACACCCGTGGCGGCCGGCGCCGCGCACCGAACATCACGGAGGTCTGCGCGAGCCGGCGGCGGTCGGAGCGCTCGGACGCAAGCGCCGGCCATCCTCAGGACACGACGTAGCATCGACCGGCGATGGACGCCCCATCCGAGATCCCCAGCCCGTTCTACCGCGTGTCGCTGAAGGCGCTCGTGTTCGACGGTGAGCGACGGCTGCTGCTCGCACAGGAGCCCGACGGCTTCTGGGAGCTTCCGGGCGGCGGCTGGGAGCACGGCGAGACGCTCGAGGCGTGCGTGCGCCGCGAGCTGCGCGAGGAGCTCGGCGGCGAGCTGCGCTCGCTGGACGTCGCCACGCTGCACCCGTGCACCGGCCCCGGGCGCGGCTACCGACGCCTCAAGCTCGTCCTCCGCGCCGAGCTCGCCGACGGCGCGCTCGCGCCCGGCGAGGAGATCGAGGCGCTGCGCTGGGTGACGCGCGCGGAGTTTCCGGCGATGGCGATGCGCGACGGCGACGACACGATGCGCACCCACATCCTGTCGGTGTGGCCGGCCTGAACCGCGGCCCGGTGGTCCACGGGGCCGCGCTCGGGCAGCAGCGGCACCCCCGTCTCGGACGGGCTCACTCGGGCAGCAGCGGCACCCAGTCATCCGGCGGGCGTCCCACGTGGGTCCCGCGGCGCACCGCACCCGCCCCGAAGCGCTCATGGACCGCGTCGAGCGCGGCGTCGAGGCCTGTGCCGCGATCGAGCGGCAGCGCGAGCTGGACGGCGCTCGCGTCGCCGAGGTTGGTGAGCGCGACGCCGATCAGGGTGAGCCCGCGACGTGCGATCAGCTCGGCGCTCGAGGCGTGCAGAGACCGCACCGCGGCGAGCAGCGTCTCGGTGCGTGAGCTCGCCTGCGCGAGCGTGCGCGACCGCGTCGCCCGCGCGTAGTCGGCGAAGCGCAGCCGCAGCACCACGGTGCGGCACGTCCGGCCGGCGGCACGCAGCCGCCGCGCCACGCGGTCGACGAGCGTGAGCAGCGCGGCGCTCACCTGCGCGGGATCCCGGCCGTGGCGACCGAGCGCCCGTTGGGCCCCGATTGAGCGCCGGCGCGGCGGGGCGCGCACCGGGCGGGGATCCTCGCCGCGAGCGAGCGCGTGCACGTGGGTGCCCGAGCCGCGGCCGAGCAGCTCCACGAGCACCGGCGCGGGCAACCGAGCGACCTGCCCGGCGGTCCCGATGCCCGCCGCGGCGAGCTTCGACCCGTTGACCCGCCCCACTCCCCACAGCCGCCGCACTGGCAGCGGCGCCAGGAACTCCAACTCACCGCCGGCGAGCACCAGCAGCAGGCCGTCGGGCTTCGCCACTCCGCTCGCCACCTTGGCCAGGAACTTGGTGGAGGCGATGCCCACGGTGATCGGCAGTCCGACGAGCTCCCGGACCTCGCGGCGCAGACGGGTCGCAATCCGCAGCGGGCCGCCCGAGATGGACTCGAGCCCCCGCACGTCGAGGAATGCCTCGTCGATGGACAGCGGCTCGACGAGCGGGCAGGTGCGCCGGAAGATCTCCGCCACCGCGCGGCTGGCCGCCGCGTAGGCGGCGAACCGCGGGGCCACCACCACCGCCTCGGGACATCGCTCACGCGCCTCCCGTCCGCCCATCGCGGTCCGCACCCCTCGGGCGCGCGCCTCGTAGCTGGAGGCGAGCACGACGCCGCCGCCCACGATCACCGGACGGCCGCGCAGCGCCGGGTCGTCGCGCTGCTCGACCGATGCGTAGAACGCGTCGAGATCGGCGTGGATGATGGTCGGGGGGCGGAGCGCGAGCACGCGAACAGATGTTCGCATAGCAGCCAGACGCTCCCGCCTCACGGCGAGGCCGCCGGACGCCTCAAATGCACTGATTCTCAATCGGTCACCGCGCCCCGCGGCTTGAGTCGCCACCGCGCCCGCGACGCGACGCTGCGCGACGCGTAGCCTCGGATCCATGACGCTCACCCAGGCGGCGCTCGTGAACTGGTCGGGGAGCCATCGCTACCGGGCGAGCCGGCGGCTCACGCCCCGCAGCCTCACGGAGCTCGCGCGGGACCTGCGCGCGGCGCGCGGCTCGGTTCAGGTGCTCGCCACCCGCCACACGTTCACGGCGATGGGGGACGCGGACACGCTCGTCTCGCTCGAGCAGCTGCCGGACGCCCACGCGGTTCAGATCGACGCCGCGACGATGACCGCCACCGTCGGCCCGGCGGTCACCTACGCCGCACTCGCGACGGCCCTGAACGCGCGGGGATTCGCCCTCGCCAACCTCGCCTCTCTGCCCCACATCTCGGTGATCGGCGGGATGGCGACCGCGACTCACGGCTCCGGAGACGACCAGCGCAACCTCGCCTGCGCGGTACGCGGGCTCGAGCTGCTCGCCGCCGACGGCGAGCGCGTCGTCATCGACCGGGCGGACCCGCGGCTGGCGGGCGCCGCGGTGCATCTGGGGGCGCTGGGGGTGGTGGTGGCGCTGACGCTCGAGATCGTCCCGTACTACGAGCTGCGCCAGGACGTCTACCTCGGCCTGGAGTGGGGCGCGCTCGCCGAGCACTTCGACGCCGTGATGGGGTCGGGGCGCAGCGTGAGCGTGTTCCACAACTTCGGGCCGCGGACCCGCGAGGTGTGGGTGAAGGGCGACCCCGTGGCGCCCCCGCGCGCCGAGCTGTACGGCGCCCGCACCGCGCTGACGCCCCGCTCCCCGATCCCCGAGGGGCTGCCGGCCAACTGCACCGGGCAGCTTGGCGTGCCCGGGCCGTGGTCCGAGCGCCTGCCCCACTTCCGCTCGGGATTCACCCCGAGCGCCGGACGCGAGATCCAGTCGGAGTTCTTCGTCGCCCGCGCGGACGCGATCCCGGCGCTCGCCGCCCTACGCGAGCTCGCCCCGGTGATCGCCCCGGTGCTGGCGATCGCCGAGCTGCGCACGATCGCCGCCGACGCGCGGTGGCTGAGCCCCCAGTACGCGCGGGCGAGCGCGGGCCTGCACTTCACCTGGCACCTGGAGCCCGAGCGGGTGGCGGCGGCGTGCGCCGAGGTCGAACGGGCGCTCGCCCCGTTCGCGCCGCGGCCGCACTGGGGCAAGCTCTACACGCAGCCCGTACCCGAGTACCCGCGGGCCGGGGAGTGGCGGGCGCTGCGCGCCGAGCTCGACCCCCGCGGGGCGTTCACCAACGACTGGCTGCGCGCCCAGAGACTCGCCTAGGACGCCCGTTCAGGCGTTGATGCATACGTTTGCACAATAGAATCCCGCGGGTGAGCGGAGAGGATCACGCGAGGCAGCGATGAGCGGGCTGGCGGACATGCGGCTGTGGCTGCTCACCGGCAGCCAGCACCTGTACGGCCCCGAGACGCTCGACCGGGTCGACGCCCAGGCGCGGGAGGTGACCGCCGGACTCGACGCCGCCACGGCCATCCCCGTGCCCATCCTCCAGCGTCCGGTGCTCACCACCGCCGAGGCGGTCCGGCGCACGATCCTCGAGGCCAACGCCGACGAGGCCTGCATCGGCGTCCTCGCGTGGATGCACACGTTCTCGCCGGCGAAGATGTGGATCGGCGGGCTGTCGGTGCTCGACGTGCCGCTGCTGCACCTGCACACCCAGTTCAACCGATCGCTGCCGTGGGCGGAGATCGACATGGACTTCATGAACCTCAACCAGTCCGCCCACGGGGACCGCGAGTTCGGCTACATCGGCGCCCGGCTGCGCCTGCCGCGCAAGGTGGTCGTCGGCCACTGGTCCGATCCCGCGGTGCAGGGCCGCATCGGCGGGTGGGCGCGGGCCGCCGCCGGGCGCGCGGAGCTGCGGCGCCTGTCGGTGATCCGCTTCGGCGACAACATGCGCTCGGTCGCGGTCACCGAGGGCGACAAGGTCGAGGCCGAGCTGCGGCTCGGGGTCGCGGTGAACACCCACGGGACGGGCGAGCTCGCGGCGGTCGTCGACGACACCGGTGACGCCGAGGTCGACGCGCTGTGCGGGGAGTATGCCGAGCGCTACGCGGTGGCCCCGGAACTGGGCGCCGGCGGCGCGCGTCACGCCTCGCTGCGCGACGCCGCCCGGATCGAGCTCGGGATTCGCCGCTTCCTGCACGAGCGCGGCGCGCGGGCGTTCACCGACACCTTCGAGGACCTCGCGGGGCTGCGCCAGCTGCCCGGCATCGCCGCCCAGCGGCTGATGGCCGACGGCTACGGCTTCGGCGCCGAGGGCGACTGGAAGACCGCGGCGCTGCTGCGCGCGCTCAAGGTGATGGCCGAGGGCCTCCAGGCCGGCACCTCGTTCATGGAGGACTACACCTACCACTTCGGGCCCGGCGAGCCGCTGCTGCTCGGCTCCCACATGCTCGAGGTGTGCCCCTCGATCGCCGCCGGCACCCCGACCTGCGAGATCCACCCCCTGTCGATCGGCGACCGCGAGGACCCGGTCCGCCTCGTGTTCACCGCCGCGCCCAGGCCTGCGGTCCAGCTGGGGATGCTCGACCTCGGCGAGCGCTTCCGCCTCGTCGCCAACGTCGTCGAGGTCCGCACCCCGGAGCACGCGCTGCCGCGACTCCCCGTCGCCCGGGCGCTGATGGCGCCCGAACCCGACCTGGTCACCGCCGCGGAGGCGTGGCTGCACTGCGGCGGTCCCCACCACACCGTGTTCACCCAGGCGCTCGACGTCGCGGTGATCGACGATCTCGCCGAGATGCTCGCCGTCGAGCTCGTCACCATCGACGCCGGCACCCGGGTGCGCGAGCTGCGCCAGGAGCTGCGCTGGAACGCCGCCGCCTACGACCTCGTGGGCCGCCGGTGAGCCCGCCGACGCACCACGTGACGATGAAGGACGTCGCCGCCGACGCGAACGTCTCCCAGAGCACGGTGTCGCGCATCCTCTCCGGGGCGCCCCCCGCGGTGCCGATCTCGGCGGCGACCCGCGAGCGGGTGCTCGCCACCGCCGAGCGCCTGCGGTACAAGCCCAACCCGCTCGCGCGAGGCCTGCGCGGGGCGCCGACGATGCTCATCGGGGCGATCGTGCGCGATGTCACCGACCCGTTCTTCGCGTTCGCGATCGACGCCCTGTCGCTGCACGCGCGCCGTCGCGGGTACGCGGTGGTGCTCGGCCACGCCCGCGGGTCGGCGGGCGAGGCGCTCGCGCTCGCCGCGGTGCTCGAGGCCCGCCAGTGCGACGCGATCGTGCTGCTCGGCGACATCCAGGACCAGCCGGCGCTGCTGGGCGATCTCGCCCGCCTCGAGGGCCCGGTGATCGAGCTCTGGCAGGGCTCGGGCGCCCAGGGCTTCGCCGCGATCGCCGTCGACAACCGGGGCGGGATGCGCGCCGCGGTCGAGCACCTCACCGGGCTCGGCCACCGCGAGATCGCGTTCGTCGGCGACCCCGACAAGGCCGACGTGCGCGAGCGCCGGGCGGCGTTCACCGGCGAGGCCGACGGGGAGCCGCTCCCCGGGCGGGTGGTGCGCGCGGTCGCCAACACGCCGGCCGACGGCGCCGCCGCGCTCGCCGCGCTGCTCGAGCGCTCCCCGCCGCCGCCGGCGCTCGCCGCCGCCACCGCCGTGCTCGCG
>CAXTTD010000178.1:0-6721 GCA_964246945.1 uncultured Solirubrobacteraceae bacterium
CGCAAGCCGATCTTCGGCTATAAGGCGATCGCGGCGGCGACGGCGGTGATCGCGTTCCTGGCCACGCTCGTGTGGGCCCACCACATGTTCGCGTCGCCGATCCCGATCGTCGTGCTCGGGTTCTTCATGCTGAGCTCGTTCCTCATCGGAGTGCCCACCGGAGTCAAGATCTTCAACTGGATCGCGACCCTGTGGCGCGGCTCGCTGGTGATGACGACGTCGCTCTACTTCGCGATCGGCTTCATCGCGATCTTCCTCATCGGCGGCATCACCGGCATCTTCCTCGCCGTCTTCCCGGTTGACTGGCAGCTCAACGACACCTACTTCGTGGTCGCCCACTTCCATTACGTGCTCATGGGCGGCGCGGTGTTCACGGTGTTCTCCGGGGTCTACTACTGGTACCCGAAGATCACCGGCCGGCTGTGCAACGAGCGCCTGGGCAAGGCGTCGTTCTGGGTGATGTTCTTCGGCTTCAACGCGACGTTCTTCGTCCAGCACGCGCTCGGGCTCTCCGGCATGCCGCGACGGATCTACACCTATCAGCCGGGTCTCGGTTGGTCGACCTACAACCTGATCTCGACGATCGGCTCCTATATCCTCGCCGTGGGGGTCATCATGAGCATCATCAACTGGGCGACGAGCTACAAGACGGGGCAGATCGCCGGTCCCGATCCGTGGAAGGGGAACACGCTCGAGTGGTTCACCTCCTCGCCGCCGCCGGTCAACAACTTCGACGTCATCCCCCGGGTGCGCTCGGTCGAACCGATGCGGGACATCCGCCGCCAGGTCGAACGCCAGACCGGCGTCATCCAGAAGGGTGGCGGCTCTGAACAGTTCGCCCGCCCCAGCAGCAACGGGCAGTCGGGCAGCGAGCCGCAGCTCACCCGCTCCTGAGCGCGCCCGTCCACGTCCGCTCACGTCAGTGAGCGCTTCCCCTCTCCTACCGATGAGCACACCCACCGCCACTGCGACGCCGCCGGCCGTCCTTGCCGGACGCACCCGTCAGCTCCTCGCTGACTACATCGACCTCACCAAGCCCAAGGTTCAGTCGCTGCTGCTGCTCACCACGGTGGCCACGATGGAGATCGCGGGCTCGCCGTCGGTGGGCCGGATCGCGCTCACCTGTCTGGGCGGCTATCTCTCGGCGGGTGGCGCGGGCGCGGTGAACCACTACTGGGACCGCGACATCGACCTGCGCATGAAGCGCACCGCCGACCGACCGGTGCCCTCGGGGCGGGTGAGGCCGGGGGCGGCGCTCGCCTACGGGATCGGTCTGGCCACGCTGTCGTTCGTGCTCATGTCGCTCACGATCAACGTGCTCGCCGCCTCGCTCGCGCTCGCGGGCTTCGTCGGCTACGTCGGCGTGTACACGATGTGGCTCAAGCGCCGCACCACCCAGAACATCGTGATCGGCGGCGCCGCCGGTGCGATGCCGCCGCTCGTCGCGTGGGCGGCGACCCGCGGCAGCCTGTCGTGGACGGCCATCTACCTGTTCGCGATCGTCTTCTACTGGACCCCGCCCCACTTCTGGGCGCTCAGCCTGCTCATGAAGGACGAGTACGCCGAGGTCGGGGTGCCGATGCTGCCCGTCGTGCGCGGCGAGACGGAGACCCGGCGGCAGATCCTGCTGTATTCGGGCCTGCTCTACGTCATCACCCAGCTGCCGTTCTGCGCCGGCGGCTTTGGCCTCATCTACCTCGTGGGCTCGATCGGGCTCGGCCTCGCGTTCCTGGCCGGCGCCTGGCAGCTGTACCGCCGCGCCGACCGCGCCTCGGCGCTGCGCCTGTACCTCTTCTCGATGCTCTATCTCGCGCTGCTGTTCGCGGTGATGGTGCTCGACGCCAAGCTCTGAACAGTTCATCTCACCATCCTGCAAAACGCATTAGGATCCCTCCTCCATGGATAGAAAGCTCGCTCGTAAGAACCTCCGCGCCGCGCTCATCGCGGGCGCCATCTGCTTCTTCATGTTCGGCATCACCTTCGTGGCCGCCGCGATCTACCTGAGCTCATGACCGACTTCGAGGACAACGTCCCGCCCGCGGGCGAGGACATCCATCTCCCCGGCGGCTCCATCCTGCCGCTGCTGGTGGCGATCGCCATCACCTTCTCGATCATCGGACTCACCCTGTCGTGGTGGTTCTCGATCTTCGGGGTCGCGCTGTTCATCGTGACGGTCACCCTGTGGATCCGCGACGTCCGTCGCGACGTTGACGAGCTGCCCGAGGAGCACCATTCGCACTGACCCCCGCGGCGGCGCGGCCGCCGCGCTTGATTTGTGAGGATCGCCTGCTATGAGGATTCGCCAGAGATACCGGATGCGCACCCCGTCGACGGGCCGCGAGGTTATCGTCGCGGCCGCCCCCGGTCAGAACTACGTCGACCGCGAGACCGGCGAGGACCTCGAGGTGCTCGCGCAGCTGCTCCCGCTCGCCCCCACCCCGAGCGAGCTGCCCTGGAGCGTCGAGAACCTGCGCTTCTGCAACTGGTGCGACCAGATGTCCCAGAAGGACCTCAACGACTGCCCGTACTGCGGCAGGCGCATGGAGCCCCTGGCTCCCGACTCCCCATAGGCATGCGGTTGCGCAGTCAGCTGCGTCTCGTGAGCCGGACCGCCGCCGTCGGGCTCGTGGTCCTCGCGCTCGGTGGCGGTGTGGTCGCCTGCGGAGGCGGAGGCGGCGCCACCGGGGACACCAGCGGCAGTCCGGCGTTCACGGTGCCGACCTCCAGCGGCGCAACGAGCTCCGGGACGGGCACGCAGAGCAGCGCCAGCTCGAGCAGCTCCTCGGGGACGACCCCCGCCACCGGCGACACCACGGCCACCACCGACGCAGGCGCGGGCGGCACGGCGGCGGTCTCCACCGACGCGTCGGGTGGCGCGGCCGCGAGCACCCCGACGCCGACCCCGACGACTCCGGCGCCGGCCGCCACCAGCCCGGCGCAGACGACGCCTGACGGCACCGGCACGAGCGCCTCGGGCGGCGGTGGCCTGGGCTCCCAGTTCTGCCAGGAGAACCCGGGCGCCTGCTAGCGCCGAGCGGTGTCGCCCACGTAGGTCTTGGGCGCCACCGTATCGGTCACCTCGGTCGCCGAGTACTCGACCCGGGTGCCGGTGTAGTAGCACCCGTAGGTGGTGCTCGCCCCGCTGCGGGTCTGGGCGGTCTGGTCCGCCGCGGTCTTCGTGCAGTTCAGGCGGCGGCTCTGCCGGTAGCCGAACTGCGACTTCGAGACGTAGTAGGCCAGCACCGGCGCCCATGTGGGCACGGTGAGTCCGATCACCTCGCCGCGCTCGACGTGCAGGGCGGTGAAGGTGGAGAAGCTCGGCGCGGCCGAGAGTGGCTCCTGCAGCAGCTGGCCGAGGAACGGGGTGAGCGTGTAGACGGGGCTCTCGCCGACAACGGTGAACGAGTTGTCGGGCCCGGGGCGCAGGACGCTGAGCTGGAGCTCGGGCGGGCCGCCGCGCTGGGCGTTCTGGGAGGCGATGAGGCTCGCCCGCTGCTTCTTGTTGGCGACGAGGTTAGAGAGCCCGACACTGAACGACACGAGCCAGCCCTGCTGGTTGACGCGCGTCGGGTTGATGACGCCGTCGCTCAGCGTCTGCACCGCAGTGGTGCGGGTGAGCACGATCTTGCAGTCGGCGAGCGGCGTGCCCGGAACGCAGGCGGGCGCGGCGACCGGGGTCTTGGTCTGGCCGAGCTCGACGATCTGGGCGGAGGCGAGGCCCGGCAGCAGCGCGGCGAGACCGGCGAGCAGTGTGAGCAGGGCGGCAGGGCGGAGAAAGCGGCGAGGCGTCATGTCCCCCATTGAACACGACCCGAGCCGACACAGTTGCGCCGCCAGCGAGATTGCAGCCGGGTCGGGAAGCCCGGAATCAGAGCTTGCTCACCCGGACGGCCTTCGGACCCTTCGGCCCGTCCTCCTCCTCGTAGTTCACCTTGCCGCCCTCCTGCAGCGAGCGGTATCCATCTCCGTCGATGCCCGTGAAGTGGACGAACAGATCGCGGCTTCCGTCATCGGGGGTGATGAACCCGAAGCCCTTCTCGTCGCTGAACCACTTCACCGTTCCGGTTGCCATCTCTCGCTCCTCCGGGCCTGTCATATACGCGCGCGAGCGTCTGCCCCGCCCGGGCGGGGAGAACGTACCAGCCGCGCTCGATCGCGGGAAGAAAGTTCTGCGTGCGGGCGCTCAGCGTCCGGTGAACGTCGCCTGCCCCGGCCCGTCCTTCAGGAACGAGCGCACGGCGCCCTGCAGATCCTCGGTTTCGAACAGCTCGCCGGCCACCGCCGGGGTCCGGCGATCCGCCTCCCCGACCCCTCCCTGGACGAACCCGCGGAGGATCTCCTTGGTCGCGGCGTGGGCGCGCGTGGGACCGTCCGCGAGCTCGCGAGCGTAGGCGCGCGTTGTCTCGTCGAAGCCGGCGTCGTCGAGCACTCGGTTGACGACGCTCCAGCGCTCGAGCTCGGCGGCGGTGAACGTGCGGCCCTCCATCACGAACTCCTTGGCTCGGCCCGGCCCCGCGCGCTGCGCGATCCGCTGGGTGCCGCCCATCGCGGGGCTGAGCCCGACAACCCGTTCGACGAGCCCAAAGCTCGCCGAGCGCGCCGCCAGCAGGATGTCGCAGGCGAGCGAGAGCTCGAACGCCCAGGTGAGGCACAGCGCGTGGGCGGCGAACACCACCGGGCAGGGCAGCGCCTCGACCCGGTGGGAGATCTCGAGCAGCCGCTCGAACGTGAGCGCGGCCTCCTCGGGCCCGCTCATCGCATCGAACACCGCCACGTCGACGCCGGCGCTCACCACCCGCCCCTCGGCGCGGAACAGCACGGCCCGGGGCGGCTCGGACTCGAGCCGGCCGAGCACCGCGATGAGCCGCTGCTCCAAGCCGCGATCGAACAGGTTCAGCGGTGGCGAGTCGAAGGTGACGACCGCGAGGCCGGCCTCGCGCTCGAGGCGCACCGGCCCGGTGGCGCTCATGCGCGGAGCAGGTCGGCGGTGGCGGCGATCTCGTCCGTGTCCCCCGCAGTCGGCAGCCACGGCAGCTTCAGCGGGTCCCCGACGTAGCGGGGGATGACGTGGATGTGGAAGTGGAACACGGTCTGCCAGGCGTCCGCGCCGCAGGAGTTGATGAGGTTCACGCCGTCGGCGCCGAGCGCCGGGACGGCCCGCCGGGCGAGCCGCTGGGCGGCGTGGGCGGCGGCGGCGAGATCCTCGCGCTCGATCTCCAGCAGGTCCTTCGCGTGGCGGCGGGGGACGACCAGCGCGTGGCCGCGGGTCGCCGGGCTGATGTCCATGAAGGCGATCGTGTGCGCGTCCTCGTCGACCCGCTGCGAGGGCAGCTCGCCGGCGACGATCTTGCAGAACAGGCAGTCGGGGTCGGTGTCGGCCATGCTCGGGCGGAGCTTACCCCGCCCCCGCCTGCCGCCGATGGCGGACCCACGCGACCGACTCGGCCTCGCCGTCGACCTCGCCGGCGAACCCGGCGGCGGTGAGCTAGGCGCGCCGCCCGCCAAGCGCCGGCCCCCGGGGGGTGTGGAGGGCGGCGGCGAGCGCGTCACCGCGGATCGGGGGCCGCGGCGGGTTCGCCTCCCAGGCGAGTGCGTCGCCGAGCATCGCCCGGGCAAGCTCGAGGTGGCGGGCGATCGCCACCTCCGAGCTGCGGCCGCGGGTGGCGAGCCGGTCGGCAACGCTCAGCAGGGTCACGTCGAGCCCGGCCGGCTCGCACGCGCTGAGGTAGTCGTAGACGTCGCGGCGCGCCAGGGGCATGCGGTGCACGAGGAACCCGAGCGCGAGGTGGTGGCGCGTGAGCGCCGCGACGTGACCGCGCAGCCGGTCGGAAGCCCGCAGCCGGCCGAGGATCTCCCGGACCATCTCGGCGCCGAGCGCGTCGTGGCCCATGAAGGTGACCCGTCCGGACTCGGCCATTCCCCGCGTCCGGGGCTTGGCGATGTCGTGCAGCAGCGCGCCGAGGCGCAGCGCCTGTCCGCGGGTCAGCTCGTTGGCGAGCGGCTGCGCGAGCGCGGCCGACACCCCGGCGGCGAGCTCGGCATCGATCCCCAACCGGCTCGGATCCGCCACGAGCGCAATCGTCTCGGCGAGCACCGCCCGGGTGTGGTCGCCGACGTCGAGGTGGTGGTAGGCGCTCTGCGTGACCCCGTCGAGCGCCGCCAGCTCCGGCAGGAGCACGGCGGTGGCCCCGAGCTCGTCCGTCAGCGCGAGGCCGGGCAGCGCCCCCTCTCCGGCCACGAGGTCCCGCAGCTCCGCGAACACCCGCTCGGGCGCGACGCCGGCGAGCCCGGGGGCGCTCTCCCGGGCGCGGGCGAGCGTCGCCGGCTCGACGGTGACCCCCAGGCCGGCGGCGAGCCGGGCGCGGCGCAGCACGCGCAGCGGATCTTCAGCGAAGCTCGAGTCGGAGACCATCCGCAGCCGCCGCGCCCGCAGGTCGGCGATCCCGCCGAACGGGTCGATCACCCCGGCCGGCGCCCCCGCCAACCGGTCCGCGGGGCCGGCCACTTCGGCCGGGGCACCGGACGGCTCCGTGCCCTCGCCCAGCGGCTCGGCGATCGCGTTGACGGTGAGATCGCGCCGGGCCAGATCCTCCTCGAGGCTCCCGCCGTCGAGGCCGAGCACGTCGAGCTGCCAGCGGCGGTCGCGCGCGATCACCCGCCACGCGCCGAACGCCTCGGAGAGCGCGAACGCGTGGCCATGAGCCGTGCGGCCGACCGACCG